>JABGUO010000032.1 GCA_018646565.1 Opitutia bacterium
CTGGTCTGCCTTTTTACGTAACTGTTGGATCATCCACATATTTTCCAATACCCGACTGGCTTCATTTGCGATAAGGACGAGCAGGCGCAAATCTTCCTCATCAAAAGCTCCCACCTCGCAGGAATCTACATTAAGAGCACCCACGGTTCGTCCACCCTCGGTCAATGGAGCCGCCATTTCCGCTCTCACCCGTTCATCTAATTGAAAGTATTTCTCTTCCTGTTCGACATCCAGACATAAGAGGGGTTCGCCATGTGCGGCCACCCACCCTGTTATCCCAACTCCTACAGGGAGCTCGAAACCACGGGTCGTATCGGGTAATCCACGTTGTACCTCAATGAATAACGTGTCAGAACTTGCATTGAGTAAGGAAATGGAAACGGAGTTTGCAGAAAATACCTGCATGACCTCATCCAAAATTTCCTCGAGCGCACGGACGGAATTCAATTGTTTTCCTGACAGGGTACTAATTCGGTAAAGAGCATCAATTGCCCCACCCTCTTGCCGTTTACTAATGGTGTTTTCCTGCACGAATTTTAATTAGAATATTTGTTCAATTTATGCGAGGTAGGACTGCACGAAAAGCTCCAACAGGGAGATCGGACAACAAACACTAACGCTTAGCCTGAAGGAAATGTTCCCAGGTTTTTTCAACCGGTTTTCCATAAAGAGAACTCACAAAAGGCCGTCGAGCAGGCCGCTTCGGTTCTTTTAATAAGCGCATACCTGCTTCTCTCGGCAATCGATTGCTTTTTCGACTGTTACAACGAATACAAGAGGTAACCACATTTTCCCAACTTGTTCCTCCCCCACGGTCTCTGGGCAATACGTGATCCATATTTAACTCCTTGGGAGAAAAAGTTTTGCCACAATATTGGCAGCGAAAATCATCCCGTTCTAAAAGGTTTTGCCGATTAAACTTCATTTCCTGAAGCAGGATTCGGTCGTATCCTCGAAGTAGGAGAACACTAGGAACGATAACGGATTGATTCACAGTATGAATAATACGAGCACCTTTGACTGAATTTACATCCCGACAAAATTCGAACCATGAAGAAGAACTAAATACCCGAAAGCTTTCGTCCTCAGCAAAAATAACTTGGGCATGATCTAAAGATAGCAAACTGAATGCCCGTTCTATACCAACGACATTAACCGGTTGCCAAAGGCGGTTTAGTACAAGGGTTTGATAACCTGTGTCCATCCGCCCTCAAATATAACGGACGAGGGACTGGGTACGTCAAAGATTTTATTGCTCTTTTTCTGTCTGAGTTGCTAAACAATCGATCAAACCATCAATAACTTCGACCTTCCTTATTTTCATAAAAGTTCAGAAATGCTTTGTGAGCCACTCTGTAGCCACCAGGGGTCGGATAATTTCCGGTAAAATACCAGTCCCCGGGATGGTCAGGTAAAGCTTCGTGTAAATTCTCAACACTTTGGTAAAGTATTTCCACCTTGGTAACTTCATTCAATGCAACTGGAGCAACCAATTCAGCAACTTTTTGCGAAATTTGATCGACGGTAAAATTCTCGTATACCCGCTTCACATAATTGACCGGTTTGGACTGGGGAGTTTTGAGAGCTTCTCGGCATTGTTCGGCAACCTCCTTTAACAACCCTCGGTATCCATGGTCCTGAATTAAGGAAATTGCTGCCTGAAAAGCGATAAACTTTCCAAGTTCTGACATGTCTATTCCGTAACAATCTGGAAAACGGATCTGAGGGGCGGTTGAAGCAATGACTAATTTGCGAGGCTTCGATCGACCCAAGATCTTAAGAATGCTCTTTTTCAGGGTGGTTCCACGCACAATAGAATCGTCTATGCAGACCAATGCATCGTGCCCTGAACGAACCACACCGTAAGTGATATCATAAACATGAGAGACCAATTGTGCCCGCCCAGATTCCTGACTTATAAAAGTGCGAAGTTTTATATCCTTATTGGCAATTTTTTCCCCCTTTGGCCAATTATCCATAACCAAATCATCGATCAAAGAATCAGTTAGCTCTCCCGATTGCCTCGCATCAATCAAGCGTTGTTTGACCTCAGCCCGCCGAACCAAACGCAATTGTTCCATAAATCCATAATACGCACTCTCTGCAGTATTGGGAACATAGCTAAATACACTCTTTGAAAAATCATTACCTACAGATTCAACAACTTGGGGAACAAGTAAGGCACCAAGGGTTTTTCTTTCTGCATATATATCTGGGTCATTTCCTCTGGAAAAATAGATCCGTTCAAATGAGCATCCTGAACTCTTGGCGGGAGGGTCACAAAATTTTTCACTTAGTAATGAACCATCAGGTCGAACAACCAGAATTCCACCCGGCTCGATTTCCGAAATTTCATCCATTCCTTTGTTAAAGACCGTCATGAGGGGGGCTCTTTCTGAAGCCACTGCAAATACCTCGTCGTCTTCAAAATAAAAACCCGGACGGATGCCATCGGGATCTCGCATAGCAAAGCAATCACCAGTGCCAAGAATTCCGGCCAAAGCATATCCACCGTCCCATTTTTGGGATGCTTGCTGAAAGACCTTCACAGGGTTGATTCTTTCTGAAATCCAGCGAGTATGATCCTCACCGACCACACCTTCTCCCGAAGCTTGCCTGGCCAATTCATCGACTGCTGAGTCCAGGTAGTATCCAGACTCCTCAAGAATTGCCTGGGTATCGGTATCAAATACTGGGTGTTGTCCGCGCTCGACCAATCGATGATTCAATTCCTCGACATTGGTAAGGTTAAAATTTCCCGCGATCATCAGGTTCTTACTCGGCCAATTGCTCTTACGAAAATAAGGATGGCAAGTGTTCGATCCGTATTCACCCGAAGTACCATAGCGCAAATGTCCAAGAAGCACCTCACCTCCATAATCAAAGTTTTGCTTGATCGTTTCGGGGAATTCATAGAACGCCCGACCCTTCTTAACCATTTTACCGAGGGCTTTGTGCTGAGCACCAAAGATTTTTGCCAGGGCTTTGGAACTGGTACTGCGTTCACGGAACATGAAGGACTCAC
>JABGUO010000291.1 GCA_018646565.1 Opitutia bacterium
ATAAAACGGGAGAAGTTGGTATTCATCTTCGTTACTAGTCGCTAGATATGCTGGGTTTTTAAAGTTACCTTGGATAGCATACCATTCTTCGCCCCCTTTGGGATCACTTTCCATTACCGCTTTGTCTATATTGCCATCCCGTGCTTCGAGCATTAAATCATTGATCGAAGTAATATTGCTATGTGAAGGAGTGACACCCGGAGACTGGACCATAGCGAGTCCAATTATCGCAGCTAAAATGGCAAGCCAGATTAGTAATACCTTGGGGTGAAAGTTTTTTGGCTTATCCTCTCCGTCCTTATTTGATTTGTTTTCCACAAGGAATCATAATGAAGCAGATTCCCTGTAAGTCAAACGGATTACCTGAGTCACACTGCCATTAATAGCGTAATTCTTTGTTGGTGGAGAACCTGGGATCCACACAATTTGGTCCGTCCGATCTACCACTATTGGAGTGCGGTTCTTTTGCTCCTCAGACCAATTGCGATCGATCATCCAATCCTTGACCTTCTTGCTCCCTGGAGCACCTAATGGGGTGAATCGATCGCCAATACATCGACTCCTTAGAAACAATTCAGTGGAGGTGACTTCACTACAAACATATGCATTTTTTAATTGGTCCACCTCCCCCGATAGAATCGATTTGCGGGTCTCCGAATCTAAATTAATTACTTCCGCATGGAGAAAATAATGGCCCGGTAAGAAAATTTTTAAATTGTAAGGAATATTGATGGTTCCCCATTGAACGCTTTTACTCAAAACCGGTTGCCTCATCAGCATATTGCCCTTTTTTACAAGAGTGAAGGAACTGGAGATGGTTATTTTGAAATCTTCCTTGCTCTTGAGGGAGTCGAGGATTTCGTCTAAATGATAATGATGAACCGCGGAGAGTTTCATATTCTCAGTGAACCAAAGCGTAATTACCTTTCTGAGCAACCCGCGAGGATATTGCTCCAGTTTTTTGCAGATTAAATTACCAGAATCCAGTGATTGATGAAGGGCATCCTGTGCTAATTCTTCTAATGCATCTCCCTGCTCCTCCAATAGATCCCGCGTTCGCCCTACTCCCTTGAGTAAATCTCGGTCCGAGTCTTTTTTCCATTGAGCCAATGTATTTTTACGAATTCGATTTCTTAGGTAATACTCATCCGCATTAGTTGAATCTTCCCTCCAATAAATTTTTGACTGTTGGAGAGATTGACGAATGAAGTCACGAGAAATTGAAAGTAAAGGCCTTACCAAATGAAATCCTCCTAATTCCTGGACCGGTTTGGGTGCAGAAATTCCATCCACCCCTACTCCACGGGCAATTCTCCATAAGAATGTTTCTGCAATATCATCTAGGTTATGCCCCTGAATTAGAAGTGTGGCAGATTTTTCTTTCATTGCATCCCGATAAAACGATCTCCTTTGTTCGCGTAGTGTACCTTCGTCAATCTTGTCGATTTTTTGTGCGAGTCCAATTACGACCTCAATATTTAACACTCTGGCTACTTCCTTCACAAAGAGAGCGTCATCCTTAGACTCTTCCCCCCGTAAATTGTGATTAAAATGAGCAACCACTAGTTTATTTTGTTTCCCGAGAAAGGATGCATGCACCAAGAGAAGTGCCATTAAGGAATCGGCCCCTCCAGAGCATGCAATCACCCAGGTTTCATTGGTGTTGGTAGAAAGTAAATCGATTGCCTGTGGATGCCAGTCAGTCTCAGGGATTATCTCCAGTATTTCCCTCGCTATTTGAGGTAGGTTGGCGGGCACCTGAAGCAAACCACTCATGTGATTAAGGAGTACCGATGTATTGCGCGGGGAACCAGCGTTGAAGGCATTCGGGTACCTTTACTTGACCATTTGCCTGTAAGTTATTCTCCAAAATTGCGGCAAGAACTCGAGGGATTGCAAGGGCTGAACCATTCAGGGTGTGTACAGGGCTTGGCTTTGCGCCCTCTTCTCGATAGCGAATATTTGCCCGCCGTGCCTGGAAATCTGTAAAATTACTACAACTTGATACCTCTAACCACCTTTTTTGACCAGCGGACCAAACATCAAGATCGAATTGCTTAGCATGCGGGAAACCAATATCACCTGAACAAATAAGTAACACGCGGTATGGAAGACCCAGCTTTTGTAGCAGGCCCTCGGCGTCCAATCGCAACGAGTCTAATTCGGCAAAGCTATCATCCGGATGTACCCATTTTACCAGTTCAACCTTATCGAATTGATGCAAGCGGTTTAATCCACGAACATCCTTTCCCCAACTCCCCGCCTCCCTTCGAAAGCATGGAGTGTAAGCACATCTCTTAATGGGCAAATTCTCACTTGGTATAATTTCGTCACGGAAAAAATTGGTTACCGGAACCTCGGCCGTTGGGATGAGGTAAAGTTCTTCATTTTGATCGAAGTACATCTGCCCTTCCTTGTCGGGTAATTGCCCAGTCGCGGTGGCGCTTTGTGAATTTACTACGATTGGCGAATGAATCTCTTCGTATCCATTACTTGAAGCTTCATCTAAAAAGAAATTAATGAGAGCACGCACCAACTTCGACATGTCACCCAAATAAAAGGGGAAGCCCGCACCTGCCACCTTTACCCCGCGTGGAAAATCGATCATTTGATCAAACCATGGAATATCAAAGTGCGGCAGTGCGTTGGGATATTCACCTTCCGTATCTCCCCAAGTCGAAACTACCTTGTTCTCCGCCTCTCCCTTCCCGTCCGGAACTGATGAATGCGGGATATTGGGGATTGTCATGAATACTTCGTGGAATTGGGCATCTGCTTCTTTCGCCTGTCCCTCTAAAACTTTTACCTGAGAGGCCAATGACTTCATCTCCTTTACCTTTTCGATGAATTCAGGAGAACCCTTTGGTAATTGTGACATCTCTACATTCGCACTCTTTTGCCCTGCCCTTGCCTTTTCGGCTAATGAAATCGCTTCTCTTCGCTTTTGGTCAAGTTCAACGGCAAGATTCAGTTCGCAACTAAATTTCTTGCGCCCAATGGACTGCGTGAGTTCTGCTAAGTGATTCCGAAAGTAAGTTAG
>JABGUO010000292.1 GCA_018646565.1 Opitutia bacterium
CAGGATCCAGGATTCACAACTGAGTACCGACATGATCTTTTCGTCTCCAAAGATTTAAATTTCAGACCCACCGATTTAGAATTCGCTCCCGATGGTTCCCTCTATGTAGTGGACTGGCAAAATGCGTTGATTGGCCATATGCAACACAATGCCCGTGACCCTAATCGTGATCACAAGCATGGTAGAATTTATCGAATTACCTACCCTTCCCGTCCTTTAGTTGAGCCAGCGAAAATCCATGGTGCTTCCATCTCCGAACTCCTTGAAAATCTTGAATTACCTGAACTGAGAACGAGATACCGTACTCGTCGAGAGTTACGTGGAAGAAATCGAGAACTTGTCACGAAATCGGCAGTTCAATGGAGTAAGGGCAAAGAAGAAAGATTAAAACTCGAAGCCCTTTGGGTAACCTGGGGAGCGGGAAAACCGGATCAATCTCTACTGAATGAACTACTCGGATCGAAAGATCATCGGGTGAGAGCCGCCGCTGCAAATGTGCTGCGTTTTAACATGCCAGTAACTAGGGATTCCAATCAACTCTTAGAACAAGCTGCAGGTGACTCACATGAACGCGTTCGTATGACAGCAGCGGTAGCGGCATCCTACCTGCCCCGCAAACAGGGATTACAAATCTTGGGAACTGCTGAAAAATCCCCGATTAATAATTTATATAAGCAAACTTACACCTATGTTCGCGAAGTTTTGAATCGAAAACCTGCTGAAGATGACCAAAAGGATAGAAAAGTTGCTGCCCCATCTCATCTATCAACCAATGATAGAAAATTGTATGTGGATGGAAGTGAAATTTATTCAAGAGAAGGTCACTGTATTACTTGTCACCAAGGAAATGGAAAAGGCCTGCCCGATTCTGGCTTCCCCCCTCTGTCAGGCACAAAATGGGTAACGGGAAATCAGGATCGCTTGATCAAATTAACTTTAAAGGGGCTAATGGGTCCCATTGAGGTTCTTGGGAAAAAATACCCAGGACAAGTCCCGATGACCCCATTTGAATATATGCTCAAGGATGAAGAAATATCTGCGGTACTCACTTATGTTCGCAACTCGTTCGGAAACAAAGCAAGTCCAATCACAACCGATCAAGTGGCCAAAATAAGAAATGAATACAAAAGCAAATTGGGCCTTTACTCACCGAAAGAACTATTAAAAGAACATCCGCTCGAAAATTAAAAGCGGGTGTTGCGAGTCCGCACAGGATAAAAGAATCTTTGCTCAATAATATTTTCTGCTTTCTTTCCTAGGTGCTTTTGCAGTAGTAATCACCTATGACAAGTATATCAGACTTCGATGCACCTAAGCCTCCACCGTGGATGGGAGCGCTAGTGCCTTTTTTGATAGTTTTGGCGGCTGCAGGATTCTATTGGTTCCTGACTTCGGATAAAGAAAAGAGTCGAATTAACCTTGATTCCGATCAAGAGGTTAAGCTGAGCGGAAAACTATCCAACGGACAAACTTACTATATTTTTGCTTCTGAAATCGAAGTTTATCCAACAAACTTGGAAAATGAAGCATGGGACAGGGGAGAAAAAGGACCCGATATTCGTTATCGAATTTTATGGAAAGGGAATGCAGTGTTCGAAAGCGTGACCAAAGGAGATTCTTTGATTGCTGATTGGTCGGGATTATCCATCGAACTGAACTGGAAAGATCTACTCGGCAAATCAGTTTCCCCTGACGATGTGATCAAGGCGGGAAGAATTCGCTTTGACGAGAATGCGACAATAGAGATCGTCGTACAAGATGTTGATATTGCATCTGATGACGATGTCGGGCGAAAGGAAATCTTGTTGAATGGACTTTCCATCGGAAAAAATGTGATTCGATTAAAAAAGTCTCCTGCCAATGCGATTCGGCGTATAACCCTAAGAATCTTACCGATTGGCTCTAATTTACAGGACTTAGCGAACATTATGAAATAAGGAATATTAGCAGTGAATGTCACTCGTTTTTTCATTGCTCTTGCCGCTCTTTTATTAGGAATCGGTTTAATTGCTCCCACCCTTACCATTTCTCCTATGGCAGGGGAACTTACTTGGTTAGTTCGAATCCTCTCGCCGGAGGAACTGGTCCCATCAACCTACTCGATCTTGGGTGTGATTGGAAAACTTTACCAGGGGAACGATTTCTTCCTAGTCTCCCTTTTATCACTGTTCTCAGTTCTATCTCCCATTTTAAAACTTTCTTTTTTCTGGCAAGCAAGCTCGCAATCATATCAACAGGAAAACTCGGACTCTCTCTTCAAGGTAATTTATTATGTGGGGAAGTTTTCTATGGCCGAGGTATTTGCTCTCGCCCTTATTATCGTGGTTGTAAAATCATTCCCCGGAGGATCATCGGCACATTTAGAATGGGGAGCTTATATTTTTACTTGCTCGGTCGCATGCTCAATAATTGCATCAATCAGAATCGAAAAAAAAGGACAGAAATAAAGCATTACAATAATACCGAATTATTGTAATAGAACCAAAATCCAACTTTTGGTAAATTGGAATGGTGGAAAATGTAAATACAAGCGCATGCCTGTTGACAAAAACTATTTTAGAAGAAGATAATACAATTCTTGATACCCTCTATAAATTTCAAATGATCGAATATTGGCAAACTTTAGACTCCGCACAAAAAACTTTTACCGGAGTCGGCATAATTTCTAGTTTAGTTCTCACTCTCCAAATGCTTTTAGTCATGATCGGCGGAGGCTTCGACATGCCGGATGCCGAAATTGCAGAGACGGGTGAAGGAGGGGCAACCGGTGTATTTTCGATCCGTACTATCGGGGCTTTTTTTACCGGGTTTGGATGGGCAGGTGCTGCCATGTTGGATGCTGGTTATGGTACAGGTGCTGCTACTTTTGTCGCCACAATTTCTGGATCGATATTTCTTGCAATCGTAATCTACTTAATGACTTATTTACACAGCCTGCGCCAGGAAGGCACCTTGAACTATAAAAATGCAATTGGACAAGTTGGTAGTATATATCTGCCCATCCCTCCAAACCGCAAAGGAATTGGACAGGTCGAAGTAATGGTACAGGGAAGGTTACGAATTGTAAAAGCAGTAACCGATAATGATAAAAAAATTGCCAACCGTATCGCAGTCAGGGTTACCGAAACAGTAGACGAACAAACCATTTTAGTAGTTCCATTAGAAAACGAATCTTCTGAAAAAAATAATTAAACCTCAACCTAATCAAATCTAAATTATGAGTCCTGCATTAATTGGCTTTATTTCTCTTATCGTCGTCGTTCTTGGAACGCTTGTATTTTTCTTCAGTCGGTACAAGCGTTGTCCATCGGATAAGGTTCTTGTAATTTATGGTAAAACTGGAGGAGATCGTTCTTCCAAATGTGTCCATGGAGGAGCGTCCTTTGTTTGGCCCCTCATTCAAGACTACCAATGGTTAGACCTTGCCCCTATTCCAATTGACATCGCATTGAAAGGAGCACTGTCCAAGCAAAATATTCGGGTCAATACTCCCTCTACTTTTACGGTTGGAATTTCAACTGAGTCAGGTGTCATGGAAAATGCAGCCGAGCGTTTACTGGGGCTCAACTTACAATCTGTGCGGGAACAAGCAAGTGACATTATATTTGGTCAAATGAGAGTGGTCCTGGCAACAATGGACATCGAATCGATTAATGCGGACCGTGATTTATTGATCGAAAAAATTACAAACGGAATCGAAGTGGAACTCAAAAAAGTCGGACTCCGACTTATCAATGTTAATATTAAGGATATAACCGATGAGTCCGGGTATATCGACGCGTTGGGTAAGGAAGCTTCATCCCGAGCGATCAATGAAGCGAAAGTAAGTGTTTCGGAGAGAGAAAGAGACGGAGCGATTGGGAGTGCAAATGCAGATAGGGAAAGAAGAATTGAAGTTGCCAGTGCACAAGCCACGGCGACTGAGGGAGAGAATTTATCTAAAATCAAGGTGGCCCAATCAGATGCACAAAGACGGGAGCAGGAAGCGGAAGCGGAGCGCCTTGCAGTAGCAGCCGAGAAGGTAAAGTCTGCACAAGCTTCGCAGGAAGCCTATGCCGCAGAAACAACAGCAGAAAAAGCCCGTGCAGAGCGTGAAAAGGCAAGTCAGCATGCAGATATAATAATACCCGCAGAAATTGAAAAACTTAAAATTCAAACTCTTGCAGAGGCAGATGCTGAAAAGATTCGACGCCTCAAGAAAGGGGAGGCAGACGGTGTCCAGTCCATTATGGAAGCGGAGGCAAAAGGAACGCTCGCTGCACTACAAAGTAAGGCGGAAGGTTTTGCCAGAATCGTAGAAGCCTCTGGTGGTGCAGAATTTGCAAGCACACTTCTTGTTACGGAACAACTTCCTCAGTTAGTGGCAGAACAGGTCAAAGCAATTGCCAACCTCAAAATTGATAATATTACCGTTTGGGACTCTGGTAAGGGAGAAGGCGGAAAGAACGACACCGCAAATTTCGTTTCCGGTTTAGTGGGTGCTCTACCCCCACTCCATCAAATTACCAAGAATGTTGGAATTGAACTTCCAGAGTTTTTAGGGAAACTGACCGAAAACCCAACAGAAGCAGCTAAAATCCTCGAAGAGGCACAAGCAGAAGAACCTAAAAAAAAAGACCTAAATCAGTAGATTTAGATCAAGCGAGCAGTCTCCCTGCTCTTCCTTCAATAGAAGAACAGATTGAGGCTCGAATCAGAGAAGATTTAGGTTTAATCAAAACTTTTGATGAAAATAGAGATGGAGTTTTAAACGACAACGAAATTAATAATGCCGTCAACCAGACCAAAAAATGGGCTTCTGAATCAAATGGTAAGGGTAAGGATTGGCTGTATTACGGGACGAATAACCAAATAGGCCCGATTTCCTGGGATGAAATCATTAAGGTTTCAAATCAATACCCGGAAGTTTTTATTTCTAAAGTCGAAGTTGGCAGCCAACCAAAAGAAAAGGCGATCAATTGGCTTCCGATAAAAATCGTTTTGTTCGCAAAAGAATTATTATCCGCGTAAATATCGGTAATTAGAATCGCCAATTCCCCTTACCCGCTAATGTATAAATTCCCGTTTTATTCCCCTGGAATCTGAGAATTCAAGATAGATCTATTCTTGGTAAAATGTCGCCGGGATAAACAAATTACATATATGTAATTATTAGTTGGAAGTTATTATACCGCTATGCATAGTGTAATGATATGGAAGTCATCATTGCATCCGATCAAAATATTGTGGCACAGAAATGTGCGGATATTATTGAATCTCAAATCAAGACGCTGCCAGATTCTGTCCTAGGATTGGCGACAGGATCCACACCGATTGGACTGTATAAGGAACTGATTAAAAGACATCGTGAGCATGGATTAGATTTTTCAGGAGTCCGTACATTTAACTTAGATGAGTATATCGGAATACCTGCAGAGCATCCCCAAAGCTACCGAACTTTTATGAATCAAAATTTATTTGATCCAATCAATATAATTTCCGAAAACACTTATGTTCCTGACGGCATGGGAGAAAATCCATTGGATTCAGGACCCCTTTATGAAAAGAAAATTAAAGATGCGGGGGGGATCGACCTTCAGGTTCTTGGAGTTGGAACGGACGGACATATTGGATTTAATGAACCCACTTCGAGTTTACAATCCAAGACCCGAATAAAGACATTAACTCATCAAACGCTGGAGGATAATTCGAGGTTCTTTTCAGAAGATGAATTCCAGCCTAAATTGGCGATCACCATGGGTATTGGTACTATTTTAGAATCAAGACGAATTTTAATGATGGCAACAGGTGAAAGTAAAGCGTCAGCGGTTCGTGAAATGGTGGAAGGTTCCATTTCTGCTTTCTTTCCCGCAACTGCTCTTCAAATGCACGAAAGAGTTACTGTGATTGTGGATGAAGGTGCGGCATCCAAGTTAGAACTCAAAGGATATTATAAGTTTGTTGGCAAATTACAGGATGATTTGATAAAGAAACACAGACCCTCTGATTGGATTTCCCGATAAAATTATGAATAATACAAGAAAAATTCGCGTACTCGTGGTGGGAGCCGGCAATATGGGTCGTTCCCATGCCCTTGCCTACGAATCTATACCGGAGTTCGAAATTGCCGCTATATGCACCCGTAGTCCGGAGTCTCGTGCCAAGTTAATGGCAGAGTTACCCGAGGGAATACCCGAAGTAAACGAGTACGAAAAAGCGTTAACCGAAATGAAGCCCGATGCGGTTTGTATATCGACTTACCCCGACACCCATTATCCGTTTGCCAAGATGGCTTTAGAAGCAGGATGTCATGTTTTTACTGAAAAACCCCTGGCCGAAAGTTCGGAACAATGCAGTGAACTGGTTCGCCTTGCCCGTGCAAAAGGTAAAGCATTGGTGGTGGGCTATATTTTACGTCAGCACCCCAGCTGGATTAAATTTGTGGAAGTTGCAAAAACATTGGGCAAACCTCTGGTGATGCGAATGAACTTAAACCAACAATCGTACGGAAAAAACTGGGACACACATAAAAGCCTTCTCTCCTCGATCTCTCCAATCGTTGATTGTGGTGTTCATTATGTGGACGTGATGTGCCAAATGACAGAGTCCCGCCCTACCCGAGTCTCTGGTCTGGGCACACAACTTACTGATGAACTTCCCGATGATAAAATAAACTATGGCCATCTACAGGTAAGCTTTGATGATGGAAGCGTGGGTTGGTACGAGGCAGGTTGGGGGCCAATGATGAGTGAAACCGCATTTTTTATTAAGGATGTAGTGGGACCTCTCGGCAGTGCATCGATCGTGGCAGCGGATGCTGGATCACGGGGAAATTCATCGTCCGTGGATGCTCACACCCAAACCGAGCGTATCCTCCTACATCGAAGTAAAAAAGGACCGAATGGTGAACTGGAGCCCGACGATGAATACATCGACCTTGACGATGAACCTGACCACGACGAACTCTGTCGGCGTGAACAACTTTTCTTTCTTGATGGA
>JABGUO010000293.1 GCA_018646565.1 Opitutia bacterium
ACAGGATTTATTCGATCGGGGAGAAATTTATCAGGCAGAGTATCAGGGCTTTTATTCAACCCGGGCAGAACAATTTCTTCAGGAAAAAGATAAGGTGGATGGAAAATGGCCTGAAATTTATGGAGAGGTCACAGAAATTACCGAAAGTAATTACTTTTTCAAGCTGAGTAAATACCAAGATTGGTTGGTCGAGTATTTGGATAATAATGAGAGTTTCATAGTACCTAATTTTCGGTGTAGTCAAGTACAGGAGTTTTTAAAAGAGCCTTTAAATGACCTATGTATTTCAAGGCCGAAAGAAAGGTTATCTTGGGGCATCCCTCTCCCTTTTGATGAAAATTATGTAACCTATGTTTGGTTCGATGCTTTAGTGAATTATGTAACTGCCGCAGGGTACGGAGAGGAAGGGTTTTCCAATTTATGGCCCGCTGATTTGCATGTTATCGGAAAAGATATTTTAGCACCTCCCCATGCGGTTTACTGGCCAATTATGCTGAAGGCATCAAACTTACCATTACCAAAGCAAATACTGGCTCATGGGTGGTGGATGAGTTCAGGCGAAAAAATGTCGAAGAGTACTGGAGAAGTTGTTGATCCATTAAGCTTAGTAGAGAAACGCGGTGTGGATGTCTTTCGTTATTTTGTGATGAGGGAAATGACTGTGGGGCAGGATGCCGACTTTTCATTGGAACGATTTGAATCACGCTACAAAACTGATTTGGGGAATGACTTGGGGAATTTAGTTAGTCGTTTATTTCACATGATCACCACTTACGAAAACAGCAAGGTCCCCAAGATCATTATTAATGAAGAATTTGAGCAAAAACTCAGGCTCAATTTTGAGACTGCTAAGCAAAAAGTAATGGAACATTTTAATAGGTACCAATTTAATCAAGGATTGGAGCAGATTTTTGTATTTATTCGTTCCATTAATAAATATGCAGACGAAAGAACTCCATGGAAACTGGCGAAGTCAGATTTAAAAGAAGACCAAGATAAACTTAAAACTTGCTTAGGAGAAATGGTAGAATCTCTTCGATTGGCGATTCAGATGCTCGCCCCTGTTATGCCGGGTGTGCATAAAAAAGTGAATGAATTATTAGGCTTACCCGAGTGTGAAAATTGGGAAACAGATTTACACTGGGATCACAGACTGGAAGGAAAGTCTTTAGGAGAAAAAACGATTTTATTTCCTCGAGATTAATTTAAGAAGCATTTTCTTTTTCTGCGGTGAGGAGAGTTACCTCCGTAAGTAAGACCCTAGTATCATCTGCTTCGAGAATTTTAATGTGCATATTGTAAAGGGTTAGGCTTTCCCCCACTTCCGGAATTCTCCCCAATTCTTTGGTAATTAGTCCTCCAAAGCTGGATAGTTCCTCCTCCTCCACAACAGCTAATTCTTTTGGTAGTTCATGCACTGGACTTAATCCAGAAACTTTCCATTTTCCATTACCGGATGACTGAACTGTGTTCTCTTCGGCATCAAATTCATCTTGAATTTCTCCCACCACTTCCTCGAGGATGTCCTCAAGAGTTATCACTCCATCAATTCCGCCAAATTCATCCCTTACCAGGGCCATGTGAACTTTCCAGCGCATCATTTTTCGTAGTGCTACGGGGAGAGGATCCTCGGTGGAAAGTATTGCGGGAGACTTACTTAAGGATCGTAAATCGATTGGCTTGCCTTCGCTTAAGATACGAAATGCATACTTAACATGGATAATACCGATGCATTGGTCTAAATCACCTTCACAGATTGGCAATCTAGTGTGACCACAATCTCGTGCAATTTGCAGGTTTTCTTCGATCGAGTCCTGACAGTCTAATACTTGCACTTGATTCCGAGGAACGAGGACATCACGAACGTGCAAATGTCCCATTTCTAAAGTGTTTCCCACGATTTCAAAAATCTCGGGATCAAGGGTGGAACTTTCTCTGCTTAAGGTTCGAATATGATCGGCCAGTTCGCTCTTTTCATCCTTCACGACAATTTGAGGATCGGACCATGATTTCATGACTTTCTCAATTTGTTTGAGTAAAAAGCTGAGAGGAAAACAAAGTAGTTTGATCAGAATCATAAAAGGCTTTCCAAGCTTTAAATGCAAAGATATGAACGCACTTGCTGCAATTGAATGGGAGGCAATGCCGGTCCACGCTCGTTCCCAAATAAATGCCAATCCAACTGAAACTAAAAAGTAAAAACCGAGACTGATCGAAAAAGTATTTTCGCCGTGCCTTAAAAAAGAATAAAATGCAATCGTACCTAAAATTACTTGAAGGGCAGAGAGTAGGGCGGCTTCTACATTGAAGGGTCTTTCGTGATTGGGAGCGGCGAGAAGAGAACTTAACAGTTTATTAGAATTTTTATTGTCGGGAACCGGGGAAATTCCAGCACGCACACGATCAATTAGTGCCCGATAGGTATTTACATTAAGTCCCCACAGGCTCAAAAGAAACCATGCGAAGAGAATAAAAAAGCGATAATCGTAAAGGAAAAGAGCTTCGTTCATTATCTAGCCCTAGCCTAATTAAGCACTTGCTTTAAGGCAGTTAGGGCTTTTCTGTTCTCCTCTTCCGTCCCAATGGATATGCGGACAAAGGAATTTAAACTTTCTGGCATTGGTCTTGTTATAATACCTTTTGCTTGTAGTGATTCAAAGGTGGCCTGTCCATCCCCAACCTTGACCAATAAAAAGTTAGCTTCACTGGGAACATATTCTAAATGCAAATTTTCCAAACCAGATGCCATTTGTTCGAGCCCGTCTGTGTTACGTTTTCGGCATTGAGTGACCCAATCTTTATCTTCAATTGCGGCAATTGCAGAAGCTTGTGCGATCGCATTTACATTAAATGGCTGCCTTGCTTTTTGCAAAAGTTTTACCAATGGTTCACTTCCGTATCCATAGCCAATTCGAAGGCCCGCTAATCCATGAATTTTTGAAAAAGTGCGCATCGCCAAAATTTTCCTTCCTTCCTGTATCAATGGCTTTAAGTCAGGTGGATCCACTAAATATTCTGTGTAGGCTTCGTCCATGCAAAAGATTACATGATCGGGAAGAGATTGAATAAA
>JABGUO010000294.1 GCA_018646565.1 Opitutia bacterium
AAGCACCAGATCGTAAGGGTGAATAAAAAAAAAGTCTTTTTCATAAAACCATACTCCTTAGGAATAATTTTTTTAACGAAAGGCTATGAATTATTTTCCTTTTGGTTTGATAAAGCCTTTAGGTGCACGCTTTAGAATTTTATCTAACTCGGTCTCATTCATCCCAACCATTTTGACTTGAGGATTTCTTTCCAAGGTAAGGTCTTGATAAATAACTTTTTGGGGCATGCCTCCATGAACCTGTAACGAGATTTGTCCCTCGAGCTCTCCAATTGGGTCCCGCAGTGCCACGGTTATTTGGCCATTGATTGCCAGCCAAATCCGATGGCCCACCGCGAGAATTTCATACTTATTCCATTTTTCAGGATTAAGGTTTTTACCCTCTTTATCCTTGTTCTTGGCCAAGATTTTTCTGCCATGCTCATGGTAGAGGGAGCCCCACCAACCTTTACCTATATCCGCCTGATAACCGACTGCGTGTCCATTTGGTTCTCGTTGGGAACGAAATTGAATTCCGGCGTTGGCTGCAAAAGGAACCTGTTTTACTTTGAGGGTCAATTTAAAGTTCTTCACTTTTTTGTCGTACCAAAGAAACTGATTTCCTTGAATTTTTTGTTCTTCTTTGGTTCCCACGATGGCACCATTCTGTACCGACCAGTACGACATATCCTCCGCACTCCATCCAGAGAGGTCTTTCCCATTGAAAAAAGCCTCCTTGGCAGAAAGCAATCCGTGCCCTAATAATAACAGTAGGCAGGAAAGGAAAATGTCATGAAGTTTCATAAGTTTTGTGGGTGATGAATTTTGATTAACATTTAGTCGTTAAAAGAGAGATCCAGGCTTTCTATGAGAGGCTTGGAAGCATTGGAGGTCACATCACTGATCCTGACTTCGATTTGAAAGCCAAATCCAGCAGGAAGATTAGCCAGGTTGATCTTAGCCGGTGTTTTCTTGATTTGTTTGGAAAACCCTTTGATGTAGTCATAGCTTTCTTTCATCTCCGACCATTTGCTCCATCTATCGATCTTACCGTTATTGGTGGTATCCACTCCGACACGAGATTCCACTTTTTCAACCCATGGACCAGTGCTTACATAATCCTTTGTCGTTTGTGTTATGAGGTAGAATTTTCCTTCCGCAAAACCAATATCGGGGTCCGGATGTCCTCGGCCGATTTCACCACAGAATTCGAAAGGCTTATTGATATTGGAAGAAGTAAACCAAGCGATTCTAATTTTGTCGTGAGCGGGATGAAAATCACAGAATAAATAATACTGTCCACCGATACTGATCGCCGCCCAGTCGCCATAGGCATCCTGCTCTGGTTCATGGATTTCATACTCCGCCACACTGGTGGGGAATCTATTCGGGTCTTCTTTCGTCCAATGTGGGTGGTTATACTTGGCCATCTTCCCCGTTGGCTTGGTTCGGTGATCTATGGCTGGATCTAAAATTTTGAACGGGTTCATACCATTCGGACTTATTGAATGACCAGCCAAAGGGGAGTCCCAGGAATGCTTTCCTGCATTAATCGGACTCCAGTCTTCATAGATGATATGAAATTTTCCATCAAGATCCCGAATTACTGCACAGTCAGAACCATCGGAAGGGTCGTCAAAGGCGAGCCCCATGTTTTTCCCCGGTTTTCCATCGGTTAGGTCATCATCAATAAAGAGATGGGGGTCCTGATCGTTGGGGAAGTCATAATAAATGTAGGTTTTTCCATTCACCTGTTCGGCAGTAGTCGTCCATCTGGCGAACTCTGGAGTTACCGGGCCGTGATGTACCCAGTTTTTCATATCTCTGCTTTGCCAGGCATGATAACCCCCTAATCCTTTTTCTAAGCCCCCAGGAGCATTGAACTGGTTTTCATCCGGGGTTGTTTTGAGGGGGACATTGAATCCCTTGAGCTTGGTATCTCCCACTCGAAATTTCCCCGATGTTTTACTTTTGGATGATCTCGGCTGGCTGTACCTACCGAATATCCAGTAATCTTTGGGTCCTTTTGCAAGGAAGACGGGTGCGTCCTTAAGATTGGATGGGCCAACGCCAGGAACTTCTTCCCAATTTTGCCAAACGGGGGATTGGTGAATGGTAAGAGATTGAAGCGACTTCTTATTTTTGAATTTCTTCAGCTTTGTTTTGAAGTGACCAGTCCGTTCCTTGGGAGAGACTACATTGTCCTTAATGACGATTCCTTTACTGGACTGAATGTTTTTTTCCCAGGCTGCCTGGCTTTTAATTTGCCAATTATCTGAGAATAGGGATGCAGTGAATGTGAACGCGATAGATGTAATTAAATGAAACTTCATGGCTTTCCAGTAATTAAATTAGTTTGATTTAGGTATAGTGAACCCTTTAGGAAGGTAGGATACCTCTCGGTCATTCGGAACTTTTTTTCCCGAAGAACTTCTTCCATTTCTGACTTCCTTGTCGAGTACCTCAATTAGCTCTTTTACCTTCGCTTTGTTCTTTGCCTGAAGATTTGTTTTCTCATTTTTGTCCTGATTGAGGTTAAACAATTGGATGAAGGGTAATCCTTGCTTTTTGGCGTCGTTCTCACGAGGCGCACTCCAGCCACCACTACCTGCAGAAAGGCAAAGCTTCCAATCTCTCTCCCTAATAGAAAAGGAACCACCAATGGAGTGACTGATTAGGGTCGAGCGGGTTGTTTTGGGTTTACCTTTAAAGGCAGGTAGCAGACTGAATGAATCTTCACCTCCTTGCTCTATTTTTTTCTGTCCAGTGATATCGCGCATAGTGTCATACAGGTCGGTCAGGCATGTGAGGGCGTTGGTCTTTTGTCCGGCCTTGATACCTTTGGGCCAGCGGGCTAGAAAAGGAACGCGGTGTCCGCCTTCATAGATATCGGCTTTGT
>JABGUO010000295.1 GCA_018646565.1 Opitutia bacterium
ACTCACCAAAACTAGACGATCAGCCCGTAAGAAAGCTGTGGATAAAAGAAAGACAAAAAGACCAATAATTCGAGTATGCATTGAAGTAAGGGAATGAGGATTAATTTGAAATATCAATTATGTCCCATATTTCAAAAATATGTCAACTGAGTACTGAGGAAAGGCGGCAAAATTCAGAGCAATCCAGCTTGCTCCAGTTCGCTGAGCTTTTACAATTTTTCGCGAATTTTAGTTTGGTAACGCTGGTCGTTGAACCCATACCGGACACTCAATCCAGTCCTGAATTTCTTTAAATTTACGAATCTCCATTTTTCTGATCAGAAATCGAAGATCCTCCTCATCTCCCTTGTAACCTGGAAGAGCACGACGGTTTATTAATTTCAATACACTTATTTTATATACTAACTACACACCAGGTTATAAAATAATTTAACGTCCGTCGGTAAAAACAGGTTGGGTCCAGGCATAATACTCCCGTAGTGAACCGTCGGATTTTTTCACCCGATGAGTGATCATGCAACGGAGGTAGTCTTCTTTGGCTTCGCGGTTCGCTTTTATTCCGGAAACGGTTTCTTCCACTTCCCCGCCCGGTCCAATAAATTCAATAAAAGTACCGGGCTTACCTTTCTTCACTGGCCGGCCAAACAGGAATTGAGAAGTAAGCTCCCGTGCGGTTTCCTCTTCATCGATTTCCACCTCAATCCGACTATTGGCGACCATCACTTTTTTCAGAATCACGCCGGAGGAGGAGTAGAAATCGCCCCGGTTCATCGCCAGGGTAATAGCATCCGAACTGAGATCGTTGGAGCGAACCATAACCCAACCGCGACCGGGGTTATCATATTTTTCATCCCACTTGGCAAACTTATGGCTATCATCAGACGCTACTCCATAAATAGTCATTCCTTTATCGAGTAACGCATTCCAAAGAGATGAAGTGGAGGGACGGTGGGCATCGCCAAAATTTTTGGTCATAGGGTGAGCGTTATAGAGCTCGAATAGATAAAGGTCTTTCACGGGATATAACTCAGCGGGTCGAATAATGGGGGCGTTGGGATGATTTAATATGGTAATCCCTCCTGCTTTCTTCGTTTCATTAACCTGCCATTGGACGACCTTAGATCGGTTTTTGTCCTTAAATTCCCAGGGAACCAGACGGGACACATTCATCGCCGTACTATGAACCGGACCGGTTACTTCCTCGCCTGGTACAAGAAGAAAATCATCCCGTATTTCCCCGTCCAGTTTTACGGTGGAAGGATCAATGTACTTATTATGTTCACTGAGAATAAGAAAATTATAGCCATGATCGTGGTACCACTGGGCCACCACTTCAGGAGTGGAATCGGCATGCCCACAAAGTTTTGTGTGAACATGGGTATTTCCTTTGTACCACTTTTCCGCAAAAGAAAAATGAACTAAAGGAAGTAGGCAACAGGCAACAGTAAATGATTTCATAACACTTAGCCTACTTTTGCTTAGATTAGGTTGCAACTAAGAGATGAAACCCTCCAGATAAAAAATCCGAAGGGTAATTTGAGCGACCGTGAAGAACTATCGACCGTCAGTAAAAACGGGTTGGGTCCAGGCGTAGTATTCGCGGAGGGAACCGGCCTTATTTTTTACTCGGCGAGTGACTTTTGCCCGCAGATAAGCTTCTTTAGTCTTATAAGATGCGGACAAACCAGTAACTGTCTTATGTACTTTTCCTCCCGGACCGATAAATTCGATAAAAGTACCCAGTGCTCCTTTGCTGACCGGACGACCGAACAGAAATTCAGAAGCCAATTCACAAGCAGTTTCTTTTTCATTAACAGATAACTCGATATGATTGGCTCCACGCTCTAACTTTTCCAGCATTACTCCCGAAGAGGAATAAAAGTCTCCCTTAAGCATTGCTGCAGTAAGAGAATCAGAGCTCAATTTTTTCGAACGCACCATGACCCAACCGCGACCCGGATTGTTTTCTTTTTCTCCCCACTTTTGGAGTTTATGGGCATCATCCGAAGATACGCCGTAAATGGTCATACCCTTTTCAAGAAGTGCGTCCCACAACACTTCCAGACTGGGTCGATGCGCGTTTCCAAAGCTGTGCACACCCGGATGAGCATTATAGAGCTCAAACATATAAAGATTTTTCACCGGATAAATTTCGTGAGTATGAATTGGTCTGCCCCAATTTGGGTGATTAAGAATGACCGCACCTCCGGCTTTTTGGGTTTCATCCACATGATTCTGAATTACTTTTGAGCGGTTCTTATCTTTATATTCCCAGGGAACCAAGCGGGATACATTCATCGCGGTGCTGTGTACTGGCCCAGTTACTTCCTCTCCGGGAACAAGTAAGAAATCACTCCGCACTTCCCCTTTGAGTTCAACTGAGGAAGGATCGATATATTTATTATGTTCGCTAAGAATTAGAAAGTTATATCCCCGGTCGTGATACCATTGGGCGACCGCATTGGGTGTTGTATCCGCATGTCCACAAAGCGTGGTGTGTACATGGGTATTGCCTTTGTGCCAAGTAGCAGAATGAAC
>JABGUO010000296.1 GCA_018646565.1 Opitutia bacterium
AGGTATTAGAACTGTCCTAGAAGATAGGCAATTAATTGGTTCACTTTTTCATCATCGTCTTGAAGATTGTGAAGGCATAGACGACCGTCACCCCCTTCGCAATCTTCAAGACGATGATGAAAAAGTGAACCAATTAATTGCCTATCTTCTTGGACAGTCCTAATACCTTTCTAGCACTTACCAAACATATGAATCGCCATGGCTACTGAATCGATCAAATACCTCGCCCCTGACACTGAAAACAAGGCCAAGACACAAGTCTTTCCAAGACCTGGTCAACACACAACCGGGCTTATTGACTGGCTGACTACAATCGATCACAAAAAGATTGGTCTGATGTATGGTATGACCGCACTTTTCTTTCTTATCGTTGGTGGTCTTGAGGCACTTCTCATACGTTCTCAATTATGGGATCATAACATGGATGTATTGACCAACCGCCAGTATAATCAAATGTTTACTATGCATGGAACAACTATGGTGTTCCTGGTAATCATGCCTTTGAGTGCTGCCTTTTTTAACTTCATCATGCCTCTGCAAATTGGAGCCAGAGATGTCGCCTTCCCCCGGATGAACGCACTCAGTCTTTGGTGCTTTGTGGGTGGTGGGCTCATTCTTAACCTAAGTTGGTTTTTTACTGGTGGATCCCCAGCTATTGGATGGTTCGGTTATGCACCACTAACTGATACACGCTTTGCTGAAGTTGTCGGAGATATGGGGCCTGACTTTTGGATTTTCTCCCTCCAAATTCTTGGGGTTGCTTCTTTGCTCGCATCTTTTAATTTCATAACAACCATCATAAATATGCGAGCTCCTGGTATGACCATGATGCGTTTACCCGTATTCACATGGATGACACTAATCGTCAGCTTTTTAATCATTTTAGCTTTCCCGGCCATAACAATTGCCTTGGTTGAATTGATGTTCGATCGTACTTATGGAACTAATTTTTATGACTTTTTAGAAGGCGGGAAACCCCACCTTTGGCAGCATTTATTTTGGATTTTTGGACATCCGGAAGTTTATATTCTTATCCTTCCAGCCATGGGTATTGTATCAGAGGTAATCCCTGTGTTTTCACGCAAACCACTATTCGGTTATGGCCTAGTCATTTTCTCTGGTGCCATTATTGGATTCATGGGCTTTGCCGTATGGAGCCACCACATGTTTACTACTGGTATGGGAGTGGTTGCGACCTCTGCTTTTGCCATGCTTACTATGTTAATTGCAATCCCCACTGGGGTTAAAATTTTTAACTGGATCGGAACCATGTGGGGAGGACGCATCCGCTTTGATACGCCCATGCTGTTCGCTCTTGGGTTTATTACCATGTTTATGATAGGTGGATTTACCGGCATCATGCACTCTTCGGTACCGATTGATGCTCAGCATCAAGATTCTTATTTTGTAGTCGCCCACTTTCATTATGTACTTATTGGAGGAGCACTTTTTGGATTATTTTGTGGATTTTACTTTTGGTTGCCCAAAATGACTGGTCGCATGTTGAGCGAAAAACTGGGAAAATTTGTATTCACCTTAATGTTTCTTGGATTTAACCTGACCTTCTTCCCGATGCATTACCTAGGAATGATTGGTCAACCAAGACGCACACATACCTACAATGAAGGTCACGGTTTTGAAACATGGAATCAAATCGCCACCGTGGGAGCTTTTATTCTCGGTTTAGGAATTGTCATTGGAATTTATCAATTCGTAAGTGCCTTCTTTAACAAAAAACTAAAACCTGCAGGAAGTAACCCCTGGGATGCCCGCACACTGGAATGGGCACTCTCCTCTCCAGTAAAAGAATACAACTTTGCGCGTACTCCTATCATCAAGGCAAGAGATCAAGCGTGGGAGAACAACTATGGGCCTCGGGAAAACCATGCTGAAAAAGAGCCGTTGGACGACCACGGTGTACACATGCCAGATCGTTCGTGGTGGCCATTGGTAACTGCCCTTGGATTATTTGGATTGGCCTTAGGTATGCTTTTTCACCGTACCATAGACCCAAGTGGCGAATTAGTTCGTGATTACACGGCTCCAATCCTTGCTGGTTCTATTGCTATTCTCGGGATGATTATGTGGGCATTAGAAGGTCCTGGCGGCTATCATTTATTCCCCAAGGAAAACGACGAATAACTTACCATTTTTACATCTTTTAATTTATAAATTATATGAGCGACGCAAGCGCCCACGCCCTCGAGCATCACGAACCTGTAACAAGTACAGGTATTCCAAACAAAAAAGTGCTCATGTGGGCATTTCTCGGTTCCGATTGTATGTTTTTCGGCACTTTGATTTCAACCCATCTTATTTATCGTAAGATTTCTGCCACCGTTGGTGGTAACTTTTTAGACATCAGGGATGTCTTCGATATCGAACTTACTTCCTTCAGTACCTTCATCCTGCTCGCAAGTTCCTTGTTCATGGCACTTGGAGTATCGGCGATACACAAAGGGAATTTGAAAAGTATGCGTTGGATGCTTTTGGGCACCATTATTTTTGGAGCTATTTTTCTCGCCTGCCAGGTATACGAATTCACCCACTTTATCCATGCCCCCGGCAACGAACTCACCTTATCTACCTACCGAGGAGAACCTCATGTTTTTGGATCTACCTTTTATGTGTTAACCGGTACACATGGTACCCACGTTGCAATAGGTGTATTTTGGCTTATCGGCTGGTTGGCCTATTCCTTCACTGGAAAAATGAGTGTGGCTCATGCCATCGATATTGAAATATGCGGATTATATTGGCACTTCGTTGATATTGTATGGATTATCATTTTTCCCGTCATATATTTAATGGAATACGCCCTTTAGTACTTTTTTCATTACCGCACTTCACACCCCTTTTATTTACTTAATTTTTTTCTTATCATGAGCGGACATTCTGAAGACCCTGTTGCCGAAGAAAGCAAGCGCTTCTTTACCTTCTTCAACCTCTCGATGATTCTTGTCGCCATTACTGGCATAGAAGTCGTCATCATTTACGTGCAGACTTTTGAGAGTACATCCATAATCGGGGTCCTTTTTGCCACTTCGATTGTTAAGTTTTTCGGCGTTATTTGGTGGTTCATGCACCTGAAATGGGACAAAACACTAAACACCATTCTTTTTTTAATGGGTCTTGTAATCGCCCTAGGTACTTTCTTTGCCGTTATTTACATGTCAGATGTTCATCCTGTCGTCGAAAAGTTTGAAGTCTCCAAACTTGAAGAATCATGGAAGTCAGATACAACCTACAATAAAGGTGATTTTGTCTTTCAGGATAATATTTATTTTCAGTCCAAGAATGACCATCAATCCACCAAACAATTCGAAGATAAGAATTGGAAAAAAGTAAACACCGTTCCCCATTTAATTTCATACCGAATAACTGGCGGAGCTGATATGATTGAGATCAATTCAAAGAATCCAGGCAATCCATTCTTTTTGCTTTCACATCCAAACGGATCAGAAGAAATAGACGAGTCAACCATTGCTCTCTTAACTGAGAATGCTACCTCAGCTGACTTTCGACTCAAAGTACGGTCCGAGCATTTTTGGACTGAAGCTCAATAATTACTTTTCCATTTTCTTCCCCGTTAGTTGCTTGATGCGGGATTGCCAGTAGTTTGTTTTCTTGTCTATGGAAAACTCACCCATTACCTTACTTCATTGGCACACTGAACCAGCCCTAATTGGAGGTATTCTCTTTGTTGGTTGGATTTATGCTTTATTTAATGGACCATTTCGGATCCGAGCTTGTCCTCTGCTTCCTCATTCCACCAAACACTCTCTTTGGTTTGCAACAGGTCTGATTACATTCTATCTCGCTGTTGGATCACCACTGGACCCACTAGGCGAAAATTTTCTTTTTTGTGCCCACATGATCCAGCACAATATTTTGATGTACATCTGTCCCTTATTTATACTGCTTGGACTACCTCAACCCTTAGTTGATGAATTTCTTCGAAATCAGCCAACATTAGAATCAACTCTCCGCTTTCTTGCCCACCCGATTATTGCCGGCCTTCTGTTTACTTTAGTATTTTCATTTTGGCATGTGGGGGCTTTTTATGAAGCCGCTATCCGAGACAAAAC
>JABGUO010000297.1 GCA_018646565.1 Opitutia bacterium
AACTTGCCGACTGTCTGGACCAATGTCCTGGCGGCGTGGGCAATCAATGCGACTGCCAGTTCAACATTTAAAATCATGCCAGAAGTTTGTGATTTTGCTTTTTTTGACTGGAACACTTTTGTCTACTTACTCATCGGTTCGAGCCTAATTTATGCAGGGGGTTGCACCTTGAATGATGCCTTTGATCAAGATTTCGACCAAACGCACAACCCCAAACGCCCATTGCCAAGCGGTTCCATATCAGCCCAGACCGTTTGGATTCTCGGCAGCCTGGAACTCATCCTAGGAGGGATTTTTTTGGTAATGGCAGCGGGGTGTGAAAAGACTTGGGTATTCGCTCTGATTGCTTCGGTACTCTTTTATGATTACATTCATAAAAAATGGGCCGGGGGAATTATAATCATGGGAGGATGCCGATTTTTTCTCTGGCTTGTCGCGGCAACCGCAGCAGGAAAATCTGAACTGGCACCCCAGAGCTTGATTTGGGCATCTGTTCTTGCCTCCTACATTATTGGAATAAGTTGGTTCGCTCGTGGAGAATCCCGAAAGAAAACAGAACCGGTTCAATACTCAATAATCCTGCTCTTTTCCACCCCACTGATGGCCCTCGCTCTTTTGGTATATTGGAATCAACTCGATCCCATTCGAGTATTTTTATGCAACCTGACCGGTCTGCTGGTTGCGTGGATTGCCTTTAGTTCAATCTTACTCATGAGAGAGGAAAAAAAAGGGGCCATTGGTCAGGGCGTTTCTCGGTTGCTTGCAGGGATTTGTGCATTGGATGCAACCGCCCTATCATTCTATGCACCAAGCCTGATTGCGCCCTGTCTCTGTTGTTTATCGATCGCTGTTTTAATGCAAAAGAAGTTTGCGGCGACATGATACTCTGAATAGATTTTGAAGCATGAATTCATCTTACTCTTACATTCGAAAAAACATTCGCCTGGAATGTTCGCACAAGGTGTATTTTACCAAAGAATCATTTTCTACCAAAAATGATACTTTAGCCGAAATCCTTCAACCCCATCGAGAAGGTATTAAAACCAAGGCATTGGTTTTTGTGGATGAAGGAATAATCGATGGTAATCCCAATTTACTTGAACATATAGCAAGTTATTTCCGCTCGCGGGACGATCGTATTAACTTAGTGTGTTCTCCCCAGTTCATTCAGGGGGGAGAACCGGCAAAGAATGATTGGTCTCTGGTGGAGAAAATATGGGAATTACTAAACCGGTATTCCATGTGCCGACATTCCTATGTGATCGTGATTGGAGGGGGTGCCGCACTTGACCTGGTTGGCTTTGCTGCCTCAACCGCACACCGCGGGGTTCGGTTGGTGCGATTTCCCACCACAACACTGAGCCAAGGAGATGGTGGAGTCGGGGTGAAAAATGGAGTTAATTATTTTGGAAAAAAGAATTGGATTGGTACCTTTTCTGTTCCTGAGGCAGTGGTGAATGACTTTAACTTTCTTCTGGGACTACCCCACTCCCAAAAACGAGCAGGTTATGTGGAAGCGATCAAAGTAGCGTTAATACGAGACCGGTCATTTTTTGAATTTATTGAAGAAAATGCAGAAAATCTTTCTTCTTTTAATGAAAACCTACTCGAACAAGTGATCAAAAAGAGTGCGGCTCTCCATCTCGATCATATTGCCAGTTCGGGCGACCCTTTTGAAAAAGGCTCTGCCCGACCACTCGACTTTGGACACTGGGTCGCCCATAAGCTCGAACAAATATCCGACTTTAAAATTGGTCACGGAGAAGCCGTTGCAATTGGGTTGGCAGTCGACTTGACTTATTCCGCACTGGTGGGATTAGTAAAAGCAAAAACTACCGAACGCATTTTATGCCTTTTGGAAGCACTCGGTTTTCCCCTCTACCACGATCTCTTAAATGAGATTTCCGCGAATGGAAATCGAGTCATTCTTGAGGGTCTCGAGGAGTTTCGCGAGCACTTGGGAGGAGAACTTACGATTACTTTAATCCAGGGAATTGGAGAGGGGATTGAAGTCCATGCGATGGATCGTAAGATCATTCTTGATGCTGTCCGCGATTTAAATAATCGCCACATATCCCTACGAAATGCCTGATGAATAGCACGCCCAAGAACAGCCCCCGGACGGCTGTTCTTAATCTGGTTGGACTTTGTGGCAGGCACCTCGGGAAACATACACCAAACCTAGTTGCCTTTGCAGAAAAGCACAAAGGCTATCAGGTCATTGAACCCGTCCTGCCTGCCCTGACCTGTTCGGCTCAATCGACCTACCTTACCGGGAAGCTTCCAAACAGTCATGGAATTGTAGCCAATGGTTGGTACGACCGGGAATTAAATGAGCACCATTTTTGGAAACAGTCCAATCGTTTAGTAAAAGGTACAAAAATATGGGATATACTTCGGGAAGAAAATCCGGGGTTTTCATGTGCAAACCTATTTTGGTGGTATAACATGCATTCCTCCGTGGATTATGCGATCACACCCCGCCCCCTATACCGGGCAGATGGACTGAAAACTTTTGATATTCATACTCAACCCATGAACCTTCGAGAAAAGATCAAGGCGGACTTGGGCGAATTTCCATTTCATGGATTCTGGGGACCGCGTGCGGGGATTGATTCTTCCAATTGGATCGCCGAGTCGGCCAAATGGACAGAAGAAAAAAACACCCCCGATCTATCACTCGTTTATTTACCCCACCTCGATTATGACCTCCAACGCTTGGGTCCGAACGATCCTAGTATTGCCACTGCACTGCGCGATTTAGATCGAGTGGCGGGAGATTTAATTTCTTTTTATGAAAAGAAGGGCATTCAAGTACTCCTACTTTCTGAATATGGAATTTCGGAAGTAAACCATGTAATCTACCCCAATCGTGAATTCCGAAAAAAAGGATGGCTTAGTATTAAAGATGAACTCGGACTGGAATATCTTGATTGTGGCGGTTCGAAGGCTTTTGCTATTACCGACCATCAGGTCGTACATGTATACCTTTCCGATCAATCCAGTTCATTTCGAAACGAAGTCCGTTCCTGTCTTGAAAACATGGAAGGTGTGGACCGCGTCCTCGATTTGGAATCAAAAAAAGAAATTGGGCTCAATCACGAGCGAGCGGGTGACCTCGTGGCGTTTTCCAACGAAAACTCCTGGTTTGCTTATTACCATTGGGAAGACGATGCCCTTGCTCCAGATTTTGCTCGGTGTATCGATGTCCATCGAAAATATGGGTATGATCCAGCCGAACTTTTTGTGGATCCGACTCTCTCCTTTCCCTCGCTTCAAGTTGCCCGGAAATTACTAGGGAAAAAATTGGGATTCCGAACTAATATGAATCTCATTCCACTCGATGCAAGCCTGGTCAAAGGAAGTCATGGCACACGGACGAAAGATGCCCTTGATTGGCCGATTATTTTAGGTCATGGAATCAAACCATCCAGTTCTCCCCTTCAGTCTACTGAAGTCATGAATTGTATGTTGAGACTTTGTAAGGCAGAAAGATAATAAGTCCTTCATATTTTATATAAAAAAGGCAATTTTATGATTGCTACTCAAAATGATGTAATCAAAAACGAAATATTATCTTATTTTTCCGCTCTTCTTAATTCGAACCAAAATCTCACATGAGCCCAGCCCAAAAAAAACCGATTAATGACGAAGAAATGGCCCAAAAACTGGTGCTTGCCTACGAAAAAATTAAAGCCCAGGTCCACCAGGTAATCGTCGGTCAGGATGCGGTCCTTGACCAACTATTAATCGCGATGCTCGCCCGGGGACATTGCCTGTTGGAAGGAGTTCCTGGACTTGCTAAGACTCTCATGATTCGGTCTCTCGCACAGGCAATTGAATTAAGTTTTCGAAGAATACAGTTTACCCCCGATCTGATGCCTGCCGATATTACAGGAACCGATATTATACAGGAGGATAAAAAGACCGGACATCGCGAACTAGTTTTTGATAAAGGACCCATTTTTAGTCAAATCATTCTAGCCGATGAGATTAACCGGACACCTCCCAAAACTCAGGCTGCATTGCTCGAAGCGATGCAGGAACACGATGTGACAGTGGGGGGTAAAACTTATCATTTGGAAGAGCCCTTTTTTGTACTTGCAACGCAAAACCCAATTGAACAGGAAGGCACCTATCCACTCCCTGAAGCACAACGCGATCGGTTTTTATTTCAGATCATCGTGGACTATCCAACCCGTGAAGAAGAAAGGCAAATTGTGGAGCAAACCACTTCCACATTTGAATCAAAACTGGAACCGGTCATTGATGGGCCCTCTTTAATCGAGTGCCAGGAAACCGTACGAAAAGTTCCGGTTCCGGATCATGTTTACGACTTCGTACTTGAACTGGTTCGCAGTGCACGGCCCAAGGAAGAAAACGCAGCAGCCTGGGTAAAGGATTTGATTGATTGGGGACCCGGTCCCCGCGCATGCCAACAACTCATACTCGGTGCAAAAGTTCGGGCATTACTAAATGGACGTTTTCATGCCAAGATTGAAGATGTAACTGCCTTGGCACATCCTGTATTAAGGCACCGAATTGTTCCCACTTTTAATGCCGAGGCAGAGGGAATAAGCGTGGACTCATTGATTGACCGTCTCATTGAAGAAGTACCGACAAAGAAAGAAACCGTTTTATAGTCCTCTCCTTGCACTCCAAGTTACTCTAGATGGCCGGCACATCCGACTTTCTTGACCCCCAGGAACTTTCCCTCCTCGCCAAGCATCAGGTGCTTGCCAAACGAGTGGTGGAAGGGTTCTGTTCCGGACTTCATCGCTCCCCTCATAAGGGCTTCAGTGTTGAATTTAAACAACACCGGGCTTACACACCAGGGGATGAAATTCGCAGACTGGACTGGAAAGTATTTGGAAAAACCGATCGTTTTTTTATTCGTGAATACGAAGAGGAAACAAACCTTCGATGTAACTTACTTCTCGATGCAAGTGGCTCGATGGGATACAAGGGCGACCGGGCGATCAGCCAAACCAAGCTGGATTATGCATCCCGGATGGCCGCCTGCCTCGCTTATTTAATCCTCAGGCAAACCGATAGCGTAGGACTTACTGTTTTTGATGAAAAAGTCCGGTCCCAACTTCCCGTTCGTGGTGGTCCTTCCCATGTAAAAAATATTATAGATATTCTAGCTTCTACAAAAGTGGGGGGTGAGACTGACCTCGGATCTGTTTTCCATGAACTCGCCCCAAAAATAAAACGGCGTGGATTACTCGTTCTTTTTTCGGACTGTTTTGGTGATCTCGAATCCACTATTAAAGGACTCGCACACTTCCGGCACGCCCAACACGATATTGTGATTTTTCAAATTTGGGACCGTGATGAACTTGATTTCCCTTTTCAAAACTGGACACGGTTTGAATGCTTGGAACAAAATGGATTGAAACACACGGTGGATCCAAAGCATCTTCGGGAAGCTTATTTAAAAAACCTCAATGACTTTCGGGATGGATTAACTAAAGGATGTCATCGAAATCGAATCTCATTGGTATCGATGGTTACCGACCAACCCTATACCGATGGCCTTGGGGCGTTTCTTGCCGCTCGAAATAAAATTAGAAGGCCAGGTAAAATATGACTTTCCTCAATGGAATTCTCGCTTTTGGAGCAATTGCGGCACTGGTTCCTTTACTCATTCATTTATTGAACCGTAGTCGGTTTAAAGTAGTCGCATGGGGTGCTATTCATTTGCTCGAATCTGTCTTACGTAAAAACCGGAAGCAGGTACAACTTGAACAAATTATTCTGCTCATTATTCGTTGCATCATTCCAATTCTTCTCGCCCTTGCACTCGCGCGTATGGTCGTCACGGAATGGGGACCTTTTTTAAACCGTATTATTCTTCCTCTGGTCGCTCTTGGATTTTTAATCTTAGTTGCCCTACTCCCCCGAGCCAGAATTTTTTGGGGCACACTTTGTGCATGTATATTATTATATATCCTGGGAGCGGAAACGGGAATTATTCCAAATCCAAATAGCCAGGACTCCGTTCGGGCTCTTTCCGGAGATGTTCCCTCCTCCACTGTCGTTTTGTTAGACGACAGTTTTTCAATGAATGCCCAAAACGGTTTTTCCCAGGCCCGTACATTTTCAACTTCACTGCTCAATGAACTTGGGAAAGGATCGGAAGCGTCAGTCATTAGAATGGGCGGTTCCCCTGCCCCACTTTTCGCAAAACCCACTTCCGAAAAGGACACACTTGCCCAACGAACTCATTTATTAAAAGCACAGAGCGACCGGATCCCATTACTGGATGCTCTGGACGAAGCACTTGGAGCCATTCATTCGGGCAAAAATCCAAAAAAGGAAATTATCCTTCTTTCTGATTTCAGAAAATCAGATTGGGAAAACCTCGATCTTGCTGCTTTGTCTTCCTTTAAAGAAAGAATGCGGGAAGAGACTATTCAACCTGTTATGACGATTATTGATTGGGGAAAGGATGAAAACCAGAATGTCAGCGTTGAGGAAATCGAATTATCCGCAACAACCGTAGGCATCGGGCAAAATATTAAAATTCGGGCGAACCTTCGAAATGGGGGAGATAATGTTTATGAAGGCGATTTGGTGGCCCGCTTATTTATTGACGATGCCGACACCCATATTGATGAAGCCATTCTCTCGCTCCCCGCCAAAGAAAGTACTCAGGTTTTATTCACTCATCATTTTAAAGAAGCAGGTTCCCATACAATTGGAATTGACCTATCCGTTGCCGACGATCTTCCTCAGGACAACCGTCGGTCTGCTTCAATTAGTGTAATTGATCGATTAGGTGTCCTCCTTATTGATGGGGATCCATCCAAAGAATGGCTTCGTGGAGAGACTGATTTTATTAAACTTGCCCTTACTCCCTTCTTCGAATCAGACGAAAAAAAAGAACTGAAAACAAAGGATCTAATTGATGCTCAAGTAGTATCAGCAAGTAATTTTGACCCCGTTCAAAATTTAAAAGGGCAAAGCCTTGTGGTACTTGCCAATGTTTCCAAACTCTCGGAAGAAGGAACCAAGGCAATTGAAACATTTGTTATTGAAGGGGGTGGGCTTTGGATATGTGCGGGCGATCAAATGGATTTGGATTGGTATAATAAAGAACTCGGAATTGCGGGAACAGGTTTACTTCCCATGCCTTTACTTTCAGAAAAGAAAAAGAATACTAACGAAAGTATTCATACCCGCATTGTATCTTCTTTTTTCGATCACCCTGCCCTCTCACTTTTTAATGATCCCAGAAATGGAAGCCTTGCCGATGCAGAGATTCAGAATTGGATACAACTCGATGAAAGCCGAGCAAAACTTGGAAAAAATATTACCGTTCTTGCCCGCCTGGAAACGGGAGATCCTCTGATCGTCGAAAAGAAGTCAGGGGAAGGAGTTGTGCTCTTCTTAGGCACATCCATTGATACTGATTGGACAAACTTACCCGCCCGTAGTTGCTACCTTCCTCTTACCCAGCAACTCGCATCCTATCTGGCGGATCAAGTCACTCCTCCACGCAACTTACTTTCCGGTTCGACGATCACTCATTATCTTCCCGAGAATCAATCGGGAGAAAACTTTCAACTCACCCTACCCAATGGACAGGTACGAACTCTAGTCGCAAATACAAGGGGTAAAAAAACATTGATTGAATTTACCAACACCCGCCTTCCCGGCATTTACAAACTGAATTCGGAAAATAATGAAGTGGTTCATTTTGCGGTGGGTTCATCATCCTCCGAATCAAGACTTGAACGATTAACGAAAGAAGAAATTACCGAGAAAACAAAAGGCCTTGCTGAAACAGTTGATATTATTGATGGCACAAATAATAACCCCCTTGCTGCCTATCGAAAACTTGATAGCGAACGAAAATTTGGAAGGGAAACATGGAAGATTTTATTAGGTGCAGTTCTAGTCTTAATTTTTCTTGAAATCATTTTACAACGAAAATTTGGAAGGGTCGTATTATGAACATCCCGCTTCATCAATGGGATCTAATATGGACCGGGGAATGGGAGTTATGGCAAGGAGTGCTTGTGGCACTCGTGTTTTCCCTTCTTGCTTGGTTTTTATATCGGGGGGAACTCGCTCGGGGTACAACAAGTAAGCTTAGGTTTATCCTTCCGACCCTACGAACCGGAGCGATCTTTCTCATTATCATAACCTTTGCCGGTCCGGTGCTTCGTACTACATGGGAAGACGGGGAACGGGGTCGTATCCTGGTGTTTTTGGATTCTTCAGAAAGTATGGCCCTTACCGATGAACATATGGATGCAGGTCGAAAACTTGTTCTTGCCCAGCAGCATGGCTTTCTTCCCAAAGATCAAAACCTTGCCGACTTCAGTCTTCATGAATCCTCCAGACTTCTGCGAAAAGCGAGTGATCAGATAATGAACGAATTTTCTTCGGCAAAACAAAACTTCAAAAATCTCGAAAAGAATATTCGAAAGAACATCCGGGAGACCCATTTCCTCTTGTCAAAAAAAAATCAATTTAAACCCGTGGTAAAAGAGAAAGAAGGAGTACTTTTGGAAGAAATTTGGGAGAATGTAAAGGGAAGTGATCTTGCCTCTATCTCCGGGAGTAAAAAATTTGAATCACAAAAACCCGACCAAAGTTCTTACCTTTTTTCTGCAAGCAGCAAAGAGGGAATCGGGGAAAATTACATCAGACGATTACACGGATACCTACTTCCTCCCATTTCCGGAGATTATATATTTTGGATATATTCAGATGATTATTCCAGTCTTCGTATCAATTCAAATGGAATGAATCCACAGGGAGCAAAAGAAATTCTCAATGTTACCCAAGCGATGAGTAAAGCATGGGATTCGAACCGAAAGAGCTCTAAAATAAAACTGACCGCTGGTCAAAAATACCACTTTGAAGTTATTCATAAAGAAGGAAACGGGGGAGATTTTGTTGCCGTTGGGTGGACCCTGCCCGACGGGAAAATGGAACGCCCCATCCCTGGTATTCGTTTTTCTGCCCCATCTAATGAAAAAAATCCGTCTTTTTCAAATTGGATAGAGGGAATGAAAAAGGAAATGGATCCACTTTTGAACTCAATCAAAGATTCGGATTCTAATAATCCTGACCTTTGGAAAAGACTCTCCGGTTCTTTACTCAAGTATTCAGACCAGTTAGAGGAATCCTTCAATGCCTATGCCCAGGAAATCTTAACGAGTGGTAATGAAAGTATATTGAGTGCGATGAATTCTTTTGAGGACTCCAATCGATGGAATCGTGCCACTCGCATTTTGACCAAGAAGAACAAGGGCTTGCTTGCCGATCTTTCTGAAACTCACCTTCTTGAAGTACGGACTATTTCCGGTAATAGCACGAGCTTGCTCTGGGAAAATGAATCATCCCCCAACCTTCCGACCTTTGAGATTGAACCGGTTGATTCAAGCACAGACCTCGCAACCGGAATTTGGTCGACCATAAAAGTGGGGGAAGATCAATCAAACTCCACCAAAAACACCCGGGCCGCGGCGGTTCTTTTTAGTGATGGCGGACATAATCGCGGTGGCTCACCACTTGAGATTTCTAAATTACTCGCCGCACGAAATCTTCCTATCCATACCGTGGGGTTGGGTAGTAATCAAAGACCACCGGATCTAGCAGTTCTTTCAATTCAAAATCCATCAAGTGTTTTTAAGGAGGACCGGGTACGGGGAACAATTACCTTGAAAGATGATTTGATTCCAGGAACACCCTTTCATTTGCTGATTAAAGATTCTGATAATTCAATTGTTTGGGATCAAAACCTAAGTGGTTTAGATGTACGCAGAAGAGAAGTTGAATTTGATTTCCCTGCCAAAGAACTGGTCGAGAAAAAACAAGCCTTATTGGGTGAAAACAAAGAATTAATTTTTCATTCCGTTCCTCTCCGGTTAAAAGTTGAAGTTGAACCGATTGAAGGAGAAAGCGAATTAGCCAATAATGTCATTCCATTCTCTGTGGATGCGGTAACAAGAAAAAATCGGCTCCTTATTTTGGATAGCAGGCCCCGTTGGGAAACTCGGTATTTAAAAAATTTATTTGAACGGGATGAAAGATGGGATGTTACCTGCGTATGGGGTGGTATTGGTTCCAGTAATGACAAACTAGCCAGGGGTAAAGAAGGTGATGTTTTCCCCGATGAAAAAAATATTCTATTTAGCTACGATCTGATCGTATACGGAGAATTGGAAGCCAATGAACTCAAAACAAAGGAACAGGAGTGGATTCGTGATTTTGTGGGCCAACGGGGTGGCGGTTTACTCTTTTTAGATGGACCACGACAAATACTAAGAAAATATTCAAACGACGAAACGGAACCGGTTCTCAGCTTACTACCGGTTCGATGGAAAAAGAACAGTCCACCTAGGGTGGCCCCGTGGGCTTTTTCTTTCAACCAACAAATCAATCAATTACCCGCTCTCATCTTAGAACCTATTTCGCAAAGAAACCGTGAACTATGGAAATATTTGCCCGTTCCAGCATGGGCTGCTCCAGTGGAAATTCTTCCCAGTGCAGAAATTTTTCTGCAAGCCCAACTAGATGAAAGTGGAAAAAACCTGACTCCACTCCTTGCCGGCCATCGCTTTGGTGCAGGGAAAGCCCTGTATGCCGGCTTTGATGAAACATGGAAATGGCGATTTGAAGTAGGGGATAAATATCACCAAAGATATTGGAATCAGTTAATCTCGTGGATTATGGAAAAACCATTTGCGGTGAGCGATTCTCGAATTTCTCTTGATATGGGAGGAAATACATTTTCTTCCGGAGAAAAAGCGGTCATACGGGCTCGACTACGAGATGAAAATGGAAAGCCAACCCAAGAACCTTACCCGGAAGTTGATGCGCTTCTATGGAACGGAACAAAAGTAATTGCAACAATCCCATTAAAAGCGGAGACAGGCGGATTATTCCTTGGTGAAACACCACAACTTGGCCAAGGAAATTACCGTATCTCTCTTCGATCTCCAGAATTCTTAAATGAAACCGATTCGGAAGTTGAGGCTAGTTTTTTAGTCAAACCGATCATGAACAGTGAAAAGAGTTACCTTACCTGTAATGTTGAACTCTTAAAACAAATGGCTGATTTATCAGGAGGTACATTTTTACCGGAGGAACAAGCCGGGCAACTTAACAAAATTCTCAAACCAATCAGCTCAGGAAGAATAATCACATCTGAGCTCGTACTTTGGCAAAGTTACTGGTGGTTTGCTCCAATATTTTTTCTACTCGCAATCGAATTACTTCTCCGTAAACGAGCCGGAATGCTTTAAATTTACCCATCCAAAATTAATCTCATGAATGTAACCACAGATTCCGTCATTCTTAAAAAACTAGAAGACTTTCGAGTCCGCCGAAGAAATTTAATTCTTCTCAGGGGAATTTGTACCGGATTTGTCACATTGATCCTTACCTTTACCACCATTGCACTGATTGATTTTGCAACCCAGGCACGAATGCCAGACGATCTCCGTACGGGTTTATCTATTTTGGGATATGCTGTTGTAATATGGGCAGTATGGAAAACTTCGGCCCGAATGCTCCTTCATTTACCAAGCCACCGGGAATTGGCACGTTTGCTTGAACAAATTAAGCCCGAAATGAAACAGGATATTCTATCAGCTGTTGAACTCGGTTCACAGGGGGGTGAGATCAATGACTCTTTAATCTTTCGTAAACTGGTTCAGGAAAAAGTATCTGGCCAGGTTCATGAATTGGATATTATCAGCCTGCTTCCATTTACGATGGTCAAAAGATGGATTCAAGCATCCCTCGTTCTTCTTCTCTTTAGTTTTGGACTTTTTTCATACACAGATTTTGGCCCTAAACTTCAAAGGTTGATGGGGCGGGCATTACTGCCCGGAGCAAATATCGCTCCGGTTACCAATGTGGAGGTCACCCTCTTGATCCCTGATGAAAATACCACCATCACTCCAAAAAACGAACCTCTTCGTTTTCTCGCACTGGTAAATGGAAAGGAGGGAGATGAAACCTACGGGCAGGTCGAACTTCAGATCAAAGAAAAGAAAAAGGTAAAACGGGTTTCTATGTTCTCTCGCACCACAGAACGATTTGCACTGGACTACAATGTGGGGAGTAATCCTTTTGACTACCGGGTCTGGGTAGATAGTTCACCCCGAACTGCATGGCGAACCATGGATGTTGCCTCCCGACCCTATATTATTGGGTTCACTAAAACCTATCATTTTCCCCAATACACCGAACTCCCCCCCCAAGTTGTAGAAGAAGATAAAGGACATCTTTCTGCCTGGGAGGATACCCGTGTCGAATTAAAACTTCACTTGAGCCAAGCCGTTTCTTCGGGTTCCCTATTTTTGGATTGGACAGGAAAGAAACCCGGAACTTTATCACTTTCTCCCAGCGAGGATGGAAGATCATTAGGAGGAACTATTATGCTCAAGCAATCAGGTACCTACCGTGCACTTGATTTAATTGACCAAAAGATTGGATGGAAAGGAAAACCCTCACCACGCTACGAAATTAATGTAAAAGTGGATGTTGCGCCTTCTATATCCTGGTTGGCAAAACAGAAAGATAATTTATTACTCGCTCCAGAAGATATCCTTAGCCTGGAAGGATGGGCTACGGATGATCTTGGTCTTAATCGTATAGAGTTTCATTATCGAAACAATCAAGGGAAGTGGAAAAATTTCTTACTTCCCGGTGATCGTAATGCCAAAGGGAAAAATAAATTTCCGATTAGTTTTGATATTGATCTACTCTCTTTAAAACCAAAACCAGGAGACCAGGCGTTGATCAAATTAGTCGCATATGATCTCAAAGGCAGCATGTCAGAAACCGATCCTATTAATCTGTCCTTTGTCTCTCGAAATTTTGACCTTACTCTTCTTAATATCCTAGAGCAAAAAAATCGGGTAATGGAATCCTGGGAAGAGGTAGCTCATAAAAACCGGGCTTCAGCCAAGGAATTCCAACAGATCAGCAAAGGGAAAAATTATCAAGAAGGTATGCTTGAATCGGATTTAGAAAACTTGGAGAAAATGAATGATGATCTCAGAGAATTGGAACTCTTCGCTTATGGAAAAAATCTACAAGTTCTAACGACTATGCCAAGAGGAGCCGATGCTCAGGAAATTGCAATGCTATCACAATCAATGGGCAAACTCGCGAAGACCTCCAGGTCTCAAAATCGAATCATCATAGAGCAACTTGAAAACATACGAAACGATCCCAAGGAAATAAAAAAATGGATCAATAAGTTGGGACAAAATGTTCAAAAAAATGCGATCGGATTTAGTGGGAATTTGCGAAATGTTGCCCGTAATTTACTAGACCAACATATTCTTACAGTGGCCACCTCCTATCTTGCACAACTCTCTAAACAACAAAAGGAACTCAGTAAAATGGCGAAAGAAGATCATTCATCCCCTTTTTTAGTAAGAAGGCAGGAGATAGCACTTCACCAATGGGAAGCAATATCCAAGGTCTTTACTTACGAAAGGCGGGGCATCCCTGCTGCCATTAAAAACTCCAGTCGTGAGCAAGGAAAGTTATTAGACACAATGGAAGATATTTCTGCTACTAAAAATGAATTTGCTCAACAGGTTGAAAAATGGAGTAGGATGGTTGAACAGTTTTATAAAGAAACGGAAAGAAACCTTTCCAACCAAGTAAATCACAACTTTGCACAGGATCGAAAAAATTTATTTTTTAATTTAGGATACACATGGGGTAATCTTAAAAAACTTGCTACGGATTGGAAAACTCTGGAACAAAACGCGGAAATTGAACAATCATTGAGCGATCAATTTAATCGAGAAATTTTATTAAATATTGATGCGCTAAGCATGCGCTCGGAAGTTGAACATTCAAGAAAAGATCCAAATTCCGGCTTTGTTAAAGATGCCGGTCAAGCCTCCAGGGCCCTCTTCAAACTGAAACAAAAATTGAATGACCCGGCAGTGGAAAAACCTAAACAGGTAGAAAACTTATCCGATATTTGCCTATTAATTTCAGATTCTTTTCGGGTGCTTGAGATGTATCAAATTGTTCTTCAATCAG
>JABGUO010000298.1 GCA_018646565.1 Opitutia bacterium
ACTTTGGGTAGCCTTTCCAGTGAGTGCCACATTTTTATCCCCCACAAACACCTGTACCTCTGCAACATGAAGGAGGCGGTCTGTTCCGTCTAATTCTATTCTAACAAATTGTCCCCTTTTTACACTATGCCCAAGATTAGAAAACCCTATTGAATTAAGAATAATTTCATTCAGAACCAAGTTATGGTTTCGTGAAGGGCCACCCTGTGTCAACGATTCATCCGTAAGAAGCTCAACGCGCAGACCTGCCACAATTTTTAACGAGGATTGAAATGTAAACTTATATTCATCGGTAGCTTTTTTTTCACCGGAAGCGAGAACAGAACCATCGTCACTCAAAGTAAGAGTTGCCCCAGACTGTGATTTAGCTTGAGTGGGCTTAAGAATTTCCCACCTCGTGGTGCCCATGCCCTTTTCCCAAGCAGCCAATTTTTGGGCTAATTCTTCATTTCCGTAGGGAAATTTAAGAGATTTCTCCAACTGATTAATTTCTGCCTCCAATTGCTTTCTCTGCTTTTTTTGCTGATCGCTGAAGATACTGATAACAGGGCTCTCATCTCGCTTATCAGCGTCCTGTGTTTGGTTCAAAATATCAAAAGCTTGGAAATACTCCTCATGAGTAATGGGATCATATTTATGAGTATGACACTGAGCACAAGCCATCGTTGTCCCCATCCAAGTTGCAAAAGTTGTATTTACCCGGTCGACAACAGCTACATTACGAAACTCCTCATCGTTGGTTCCCCCCTCGTTATTAGTCTGGGTATTTCGATGAAATGCAGTGGCAATCAGTTGCTGCACCGACGGTTGGGGGAGTAAATCACCTGCCAACTGTTCGATTGTAAACTGGTCAAAAGGCAAGTTTTCGTTAAAAGCTTTTATTACATAATCCCGAAAAGCCCAAATTGTTCGGGCACGGTCATCCGCATAACCTGCAGAATCTGCATACCTTGCCAAATCCAACCACATCCTTGCCCAGTGCTCCCCGAACTCTGGGCGGAGTAATAATTGATCCACATAGTTTTCGTAGGCATTCGTACTTTCGTCAGACAGAAATGTGTGAAGTTCCTCCAGTGTTGGTGGTAAACCAATCAGGTCAAGTGATACACGACGCGCCAATGTTTTACTGTCCGCAGCTTGGCTAAAATTTAAGTTTTCATTTTTCAACTTTGCATCAATAAAGTAATCAACAGGATGAACAGCATCTGGGACTATTAGACGTGAAGGTGTCTTGTAGGACCAGTGTTTATCATACTTCGCACCCTGATTAATCCATTCAGTAAACAAGGCGATCTCCTCATCAGATAAACGCTGCCCTTTCCCCTTTGGTGGCATCAACTCTTCGTCATCATCGTCCAGGGTGACACGAAACATAACTTCACTCTCTTCAGCATCGCCCGCGATAATAGCAGAATACCCGTCTAAGTCTCTTGTTGCTCCTTCAAAAGTATCGAGTCTCAATCCTGCTTCACGATTTTCCTCATCCGGTCCGTGACAGGCAATACAACGATTCGAAAGGAGAGATTTGATTTGAGTGTTAAAATCGACTTCGTCTTTTGCACTAAGGGAGGAAGTAACAATTAAAACAAAAGATAAAGGGAGTTTCATAATTAATATACTAGGTTGTTAATCGTTGATTACAAATTCTGAAAAGTGAAGCCTATTTTCTGTAAACACCGGAAAATTTATAACGGACTTAGTATAATTTTGATTCGAAATTTTTGATAATAAAATCTATTACAATATGTTTCTTTATTGTGCATAATTAGTAAAATTTTTGACTTCGTTTAGTAAATAACGGTAGATAAAACCAGATTATTTCTAAAAATATTTATCCTCACAAAAACCTCCCTGTCTTGTATCGTAAATATTAACTTAAGATTTGTAGTTTTCCTTATTTACTAGTGAAATAAGATTTAAATGCGAACGAGCAGTTTTAAAATCTTCTTATTTTCTATTATTTTTTCAATTTGTATCATTGGATCAATATACTATTTCTATTCCAGTAGTCCGAAAAAAAGTTGGATAATTATGAGCGGAAATGAAGGAGGGAAATATCACGAAGTTGCAAAAGCTCTCAGTAAGCTCCTTTTTCAAAAAGGTTTAAATATCGAAGTAAAAACGAGTTCAGGGAGTCGAGAAAATTTAACTGCTCTGACCAATGGAATATCGGATTTGGCACTGTTACAAAACGATATTTCGAATTCAGAAACATTGCACTCTCTTACCATCCTTTACGAAGAAGCATTGCATTTAATTGTCAGAAAAGAGCTTACCTCCGTTGAGCAACTTGCCGGATCAACCGTTTCAATAGGTAATAAAGGAGGTGGCACAGAGGGTATTGCGGTAGCTATGCTAAAACAACTCGGAATTGAAGAGGAAAATATTCGATGGAATCGAGAAGACTTGAATTCAAGTTTAAAATCTCTTCAGCAAGGAAGCGTTGACTGTGTTTGTATCGTTACCGGTGTAGGCAACGCAACAATCTCAAAATTTCTTGGTGACGGAAACTTGACTTTACTACCCATTGGTTCCGATCCATTCGAAGCATTAAAACTTTCGTACCCATTTATTCATCCGGTTACTATTCCCAGCGGAGTATACCCAACAGGACCTGGGAGAGGACTACCATTTAGGGCTATAAATACAGTTGGAACTAAAGTGGTTCTTGCTTGTAATTCTCAACTCGAAGCAAAAGACGGCTATGAAATCACCCGATTGATAGACTGCAGCAAAGCAGAATTTACCAAAGCCCATCCACTCTTTGGACAAATGTCTTCTCCAAAGTCTATACTACTCCAACATCCGATACATGAAGGAGCACAACTTCACTATGATCGCGAAAAACCAAGTTTCATACAAGAGTGGGCTGATACTATTGCCCTTATCTTCTCTCTAATTGCGGTAGCTTGGGGGGCAGCTAAAGCTGTAGGGAGAATTTATCTACAAAAATTAAAAGATAATTTAGACAAGTTTTTTGCAAAAGTAGACAGAATTACTAGTGAATTGATTGAAGGTGTTGAACCTAAAAGAGCCAAAGAAATTGCCAAAGAACTTCATAAGATCCGAAGAGAGACAACAAAGAAACTAATTGCGGAAGAGCTAGCCGCTGATGATTCTTTTGTTATTTTCCAACGCCAACTCCACACCGCCCAGCAAATGGTGAATGAGACTTTAAGAAAGTCTGTTCCCTAAGGCTTGTTTTGAATAAACCTTTCGAAATCTGACATTTCAAAGCGACTTCCCACAACAAGAGGAGTACGTTGATGAATACTAGTTGGCTCGATATCCATTATTCTTTTTTCGCCATCTAACGCTACACCGCCCGCCTGTTCTGCAAGTAAGGCAACCGGGTTAGCTTCATATAAAAGGCGCAATTTCCCCTCCGCATTATCAGTGGTTGGAGGATAAAGAAATACGCCTCCCTTTAATAATGTCCGGTGAAAATCAGCCACCATTGAACCAATATAACGCGAGGAATACTTAACACCCAAAACTCCTGACCGTAAACGATCGATATATTCCCCGTACCTTTTAGGAAATCCATCCCGGTAGCCTTCGTTTACTGAGTAATATTTTCCTTGCTCTGGCATGGTCATATTCTCGTGACTTAATACATAAGCCCCAATCGCCGGGTCCAAAGTAAATCCGTGCACGCCATGACCAGCACTGTAAACAAGAATGGTGGACGATCCATAAACTACATATCCTGCCGCGATTTGCTTGCTGCCAGGTTGCAATACCCATGCTTCCGGGTTATCGCTGGAGACATCATCAGGTTTGCGCAAAAGGGAAAAAGTAGTGCCAACACTGACATTAACATCAATATTGGAGGAGCCATCCAATGGATCAAAGACAACCGCATACTTGGCTTCCTTGGAGCCCTGATGCACCAGCATAGGGTTCTCATTTTCTTCGGAAGCTAATACGCCAATACTTTCCCTAGCACTCAAACAGTGAACGAGTGCTTCATTGGAAATCACATCCAGTTTCTGTTGAATTTCACCCTGAACATTAATATCTCCATGCTCTCCAAGAACATCCGTCAGACCCGCCCGACGAACTTGAGCCTGAATCATCTTGGTTGCTAAAGTTATCCCAGACAGCAAAAAGGAAAATTCACCAGACGCACCGGGAAAGCGTTTTTGCTCACGCATTATATGCTGTTGCACTGTAATTATTGAAGAACTCGAATTAGTCATTTCTTTTGTTAACATGGTAATCCAGTAATGAAAACAAGATAAGAAATATAAATTCTCCTTGAACAAATTCTTTTTCAGAAAGATTCTGTTTACTATGAGATGGGCACCACTAATTTTATCAACTCTTTACATTATATCCGCATATGGAAATAAAAAGCAGTTTAATGTACTTTTCATCATCTCGGATGATCTGACTTACACCGCCCTTTCCTGTTACGGAAACAAGGTTTGCCAAACTCCCAATATTGATAAACTTGCACAAGAGGGAATACGCTTCACGCAAGCTTTTTGCCAAGCGACTTATTGTGGTCCATCACGTGCTTCTTTCATGTCGGGATACTACCCCCATGCGACCGGAGTCCTAGGATACAAAAATCCTCGTCCTCAAATTGGAAAACGGGCAACTTGGCCCCAATACTTTAGGAACCATGGTTATCATGCGACTCGTGTTAGCAAAGTTTATCACATGGGCGTGCCAGGAGGCATTGAAAAGGGAGACGACGGAGCGGATGATGCTCTCTCTTGGGATGAAAAGTACAATAGTAAAGGCCTGGAATGGAAGGCACCTGGTGATGGAGAGACCTTGCAAAAAAATCCGGACAACAAAAGGCCTGTTATTGGAGGAAATACTTTTGTGGTGGTGGAAGCGGATGGGGATGACCTCGTTCATGCAGACGGTAAAACCGCAAAGAAGGCCGTCCAATTAATAAAAGAATACGAAAATTTAGAAAAACCTTTTTGGCTAGGGGTTGGATTCGTGCGACCCCATGTCCCATTTG
>JABGUO010000299.1 GCA_018646565.1 Opitutia bacterium
ATACTTTATCATGCTCAACCCCATTTCTTTGATCTCCAAGAATCTTAAAGGGAACAAAGAGCCTCGAATTCTCTGCTTGTACGAGTGAACGGCCAAGGTCCCTTCGCAAGTAACCTAGAAACTCGGTCGTTCCACGCTTGATGATTTTCCTGACTTCGTAGCGAGCCTTGGAAGGTTTTCGATCTCTTTTTTTACGGTCAAATTTTTTCGTTTTGGGGGGCAGGACGGTAAGTTCAACTGTGTCTCCGTGAATTGCCGTTCCTGAAGAACCTTTTGCGAGTGCAATGGGTTCGTCTTTTCCTTCTACAACAACTTTTGCTCGTCCTTGTTTCCCAAAATATAAAATGCCATGGACTTTTACTCGGCCCACAGAGTTAAAATTTTAAAAAATTGATAAAATAAAGACTGATTCTTAATCCTTGGTCATTTCCCAGCCAATGGGAAGTGCGGCTGAAATGTCATTGGTCGATTCAGATTTTTTATCAGCACCATCTTCTTTATTGATTGCTGCTGAAAAGACACCGTTTTCATCTTTTCCTTTTGTATCGTCATACCAACGAATTGTACCGTCGCTAAAAAGTACATGACCCCCTTCACCTGCCCAAGGAGAATCCACATCCCAACTGTCCGAACCGGATTCGAGGCCTCTTGTCCAAATGATTGGGTATGCACCACTTTTTAAGTTTCGATTAAATTTTCTACTTTCTGCGTCATCACCAGGAATGGCAATAGTATACCCGATCGCATCTTTCACGCCATCAAGTTCTCCATACTCACTGGGGATTTGTGAGGGTGGTCCATCTCCACTATCGTCTTCGAGTAAGTCCCTGTACTTTTCATCATCAGGGAGAAACCAAAGTTCAGGACGGGTGTCATTGGTCTTTTTACGGTACCAAATTGCAAAGTCAGCTGCACTTTTCACATCATCACTCATCGGGAAGGAGAATTGGCTCTTGGTTACAAGAGACTCGTAGATGGTCTTTAAATTTTTCTGTGCAGCCGTTCTGCCTGCTGTACCAAACACATCGCCAAAACCGACAAATGCAATCCCAGCAAGAATACCAATGATTGTGATAACTACGAGAAGTTCGATTAGGGTAAACCCTTTTTTCTTAGATTTTTTTACATTCATGTTTTCGTGATTCGGTTCGGTAAAATAAGCATAAATTTAACTGAAGATTAATAAGGTAATGCAAAACCTTCACAGAGGGCAAGTGCCTTCTTTTGTGCCTCATTTAAAACAGAGGAGTCTTCCGGGTTGGAAAGAACATCAGAAATTATGCTGGCAATCTCTTTCATTTCATTTTCTTTCATCCCCCGAGAAGTAACTGCGGGAGTTCCAATGCGCAAACCACTGGTTTGGAAAGGACTACGAGTTTCCCCAGGCACCGTATTTCGATTCAGGGTTACATTCGCTCCATCCAAAGCAATCTGAGCTTTCTTTCCTGTTAATTCCGGGTGTGATGGGCGTAGATCGAGCAACATTAAATGATTATCGCTTCCACCACTCACTAAATGAAAACCCTTCGCGCTTAGTGCAGCAGCGAGAGATGCGGAGTTATTAATCACTTGTTGCTGGTAATCTTGGAAGGAGGGTTTAGCTGCTTCCTTGAAACAGGTGGCTTTCGCCGCAATTACATGCATGAGGGGACCCCCTTGATTACCAGGGAAGACGGCAGAGTCGATTGCCTTTCCGTGTTCTTCTTTACACATAATGAGTCCCCCGCGTGGACCCCGGAGAGTTTTATGGGTCGTTGTGGTGACAAAGTCAGCATGGGGAACGGGGGAGGGGTGCAACCCAGCGGCAACAAGACCCGCGATATGGGCAATATCCGCTAGCAATAATGCCCCGCATCCTTTTGCAATCGTACCCATTCTTTCAAAATCAATAACTCGGGGATAAGCCGATGCCCCTACGGTAATTAATTTTGGCTTTTCCCGATTCGCAATTTCTTCAATTGAATCGTAATTAATGTAGCCCGTCTCAGGATTCACTCCGTAATTAATTACCTCATAGAGCATACCGCTACAATTTTTGGGATGTCCATGAGTCAGATGACCACCATCTTGCAAGCTCATCGTTAAAATTTTGTCATTGGGTTGTAGCATGGCAAAATAAACGGCGGTATTTGCCTGACTACCCGAGTGAGGTTGTACATTTGCGTACTCAGCTCCAAAAAGAGACTTGGCACGTTCAATCGCGAGGCTCTCTGCGATATCGACATATTCGCATCCACCATAATATCTTTTTCCTGGGTATCCTTCCGCATACTTATTTGTTAGTACG
>JABGUO010000300.1 GCA_018646565.1 Opitutia bacterium
AAACTCGCGATTGATGGAAACACAGACGGTGATTTCCAAAAGTCGAAGAGCGTCACCCATAATGCTAATGGAGACGCAGATGCATGGTGGGAAGTGGATCTAGGTGAAGAGCGTAGTTTGAATAAGCTTGCTGTTTGGAATCGTACGGATAGCGGACTTCATTCCCGATTGGATGGTTTTCGTTTACAAGTGTTGAGTTCTGATCGTCATGTCGTGTGGGAAAAGAAGTTTCCAAAAGCTCCGAAACGAGATCTTTTGGTATCTTTAGACGGTTCAGAAGTTGGTCAATTCGTAAAGGCCAGTGCAAGCTATGAGCAGGCGAGGTTTGAGGCCTACAAAGCAATTGATGGAAACATGAAACAGGATTCGGGTTGGGCAATAGCGGGTGGGCATGGTAGGGACCATTACGGAGTTTTCACACTTAAACGACCTATTGCGGGTGGGGAGCTAACCGTTCGTTTGATACAGAATTATCCCAATCATGCGATTGGTAAAGTGAGGCTTTCGGTCACAGATGAGCTTAATCCTGGCCCAGCAATACCGGATCATGTCAAAAATATTCTTAAGGTCGTTTCAACTGATCGTTCAGGAAAACAGAATCAGGAATTAATGAGATTTTTTATCCAACATGGGACGGAAGGTAAAAGAATCAATGAGCGGATCGCGACTCTGCGCAAAAAGCTAAATTCCATTAAGCCTTATTCTACAGTTCCGGTATTAAAACAAGTTGTACCTGCCAATGAAAGAGAGACTTTTATTCATTTGCGCGGTTCATATCTTAATCATGGACCGAAAGTAAAAGCTAATTTTCCATCTGCACTGGCTCCTCCTTTACCGCGGGTAACCAAGCCTAATCGTCTGGATCTTGCAAAATGGATTATGAATAAAGATAACCCACTGACAGCCCGGGTTTCTGCCAATCGGTTTTGGGAAAAAATATTTGGTATAGGTTTGGTTTCAACCAGTGAAGAATTTGGATCACAGGGAGAACTTCCATCTCATCCAAAGTTGCTTGATTGGCTAGCAACTGAATTTATCCGTATGGAGTGGGATATGAAAGCCTTTATCAAGTTGCTCGTGACATCAAGAACTTATCAACAATCATCTCATGTAAGCGATGATATGGCCGCTCGTGATCCTGCAAACCGATTGCTAGCCCGTGGTCCCCGCGTTCGGCTTTCTGCAGAGATGGTTCGGGATCAGGCTCTTGCAGTCTCCGGATTATTAAGCAAGAAAATGTTTGGCCCTCCAGTTCGCCCGCCGCAACCCGATATGGGCATTAAAGCAGCCTTTGGTGGCGGGATTGACTGGAAAACTAGTAAAGGGGAAGACCGTTTTAGAAGAGGCATATATACAAATTGGCGCCGATCGAATCCGTATCCTTCGATGGCTACTTTTGATGCTCCCAATCGTGAGGTTTGTACAGTCCGTAGAGGGACAACCAATACTCCTTTGCAAGCACTGGTAACTATGAATGATCCTGTGTATGTGGAGGCTGCCCAATCTTTGGCCCGAACCATGGCCAAGTCATCTGATTTATTGGCTGAACAAATTAGCAATGGTTTTAAAATTTGCTTATCCCGTGATCCCCAAAAATCTGAGCTTGATCGTTTAGTTTCTTTGTTTCACCAAGTAAAAAAGAGGTATGATAAAGATGTCGGATTGGCCAAGAAAATGGCCACAGATCCGATCGGACCGGCTCCCAAAGATTTAAATGTAGCGGACTTGGCTGCACTAACTGTAACGGGTAATGTACTTCTCAATCTCGATGAGATGATGATGAAACGCTAAAATGAAAACCTTTATCTTTCAATCAATATGAATCCAGCACTTGAACAAATCCAACTCAATACGCGGCGCCATTTTTTAAGAAACTGTGGCGTAGGGCTTGGTTCTGGTGCCTTGGCTCAAATGCTTTCTCCAGATGCTTTTGGATTGAAGGCACCGGGAAACCCATTACTTCCACGAAAGTCCCATTTCTCCTCAAAAGCGAAGAGAGTAATATATATTCACCTTACGGGTTCTCCTCCCCATTTGGATTTATGGGACTACAAGCCGGAGTTGGTTAAACGTACTGATCAGGAATGTCCGGATGAATTTATCAAGGGCAAGAAATTCGCATTCACATCTGGAACTCCCAAGCTTATGGGAACTCCCAGGAAGTTCTCACAACATGGAAAGTCCGGTATGTGGATGTCTGATGCCATTCCACATTTGCATAAACATGCAGATGATCTTTGCGTAATTAAGTCAATGCATACGGACCAGTTTAACCATGCACCCGCCGAACTTTTTGTTCATACCGGGTTCTCTCAACCCGGGCGTCCTTCTTTTGGAGCGTGGACTACCTACGGATTAGGTTCGGAGAACCAAGACCTACCGGGATATGTTGTTCTTATCTCCAGTGGAACCCAGCCAAATGGGGGAAAGAATTCATTTAGTGCAGGTTTTATTCCATCGGTTTATCAGGGTGTTCAGTGCCGGTCAAAAGGGGATCCTGTTTTATATGTTTCAAACCCTCCGGGTATGGATCGAAAACTGCGGCGTGCAAGTCTTGATGCCCTGCGTGATTTGAACCAAAAAGCCGCCGAAGATTTTGCTCACCCCGAAACCTTGACTCGAATTGCTCAATACGAATTAGCTTATCGGATGCAGGCATCAGTCCCCGATGTGATGGACATATCCAAGGAGTCTAAGGAAACACTTGAATCTTACGGGGCGGAAGTGGGAGGTGCTAGCTTGGGCAATAATTGTTTACTAGCCCGTCGGTTGGCAGAAAAAGGTGTACGGTTTGTTCAGTTGTTTGATTGGGGTTGGGACTTTCATGGAACGAACCCTAAAGAGGATATTCGCGATGGTCTGACAAAAAAATGCGCGACCATGGATAAACCGATTGCCGCCTTAATTAAGGATTTAAAGGAACGGGGTCTATTCGATGAAACCCTTATTATTATTGGTGGAGAATTTGGCCGTACTCCTTTCCGGGAGGGTCGTACTTCCAAGGGCAGTGTATTGGGCCGGGATCATTTCCCTGATTGCTACTCCATGGTCATGGCAGGTGGCGGAGTGAAAGGCGGACATGTCCATGGCGAATCTGATGAACTCGGGTTCGGAGTAGCGAAAGATCCGGTTCATGTTCACGACCTACAAGCCACTTGGATGCATTTACTAGGATTTGATCATGAACAATTGACTTACCGATTCCAAGGGCGAGATTATCGCTTGACCGATGTCCATGGTCATGTGGTTAAGGACCTGATCGCATAATGTAGTATGTTTTAAAGCCTTGTGACTCTCTTTTTTTCACCGTATTGATTCGGATAAAAATTCCGATAAAATTCTCTTTTGTTTATTACGACCCATGCCTTATTTGCTTTTATCTGGATTGTGGAGGCAATCCCCTCAAAAATAGCCCGTACCTTTTCTTCATGGTACTGACCAAATTCAAGGGAGATAACCCAATCACCATGTTTGGACTGAACCCAAGCACTCATTGTTTTCCAGGGAGCGTCATCTCCTCAGAATGGTACATCGTCGGCGGATGAATGAGTTACGGTTTTAGATTCCATTTTTTGGCACCATCACCACCAGGACCAAAGCGACAACCGCAAGCAGTAAACTTAATTACTCTACGCAAGACTTCCTTTGCATCGCTTGTCTTTATCTTCACCTCTCTTTTATTTCAAGCACGGGGATTTAGGAAGCCAGTACCTCTTTCATCTCGCCTGTGCTGTCCGCAAAAGAATCCGCCTCAGCACCCAGGCTTTTCTGGATGGTTACGAAAAGATTCGAAAATGGGGTATCATGATCAAAGCGTAAGTATTGACCGTGCTGATAACCCAAGTTCTTTCCCCCCGCAAGAACGAGTGGATAGTTGGTGTTGTTATGGGTTTTACTGTTACTGCTTCCGTAAAGTATGCAACTATTGTCGAGCACGCTGCCGTGTCCTTCCTTCATTTCGCTTAATCGATTGAGCAGGTAAGCCAGGCATTCAGTCTGGTAAAGGTCCCACTTTCCCTTGTTCTCCGCTCCGATTGCTCCCTTCCCGGCACCGTGTGCCAGACCATGCGCATCTTTGGCAAATCCAAGAAGGGATGGGAACTTATTAGCAATAGAAATAGCACCGTGCATGCTAGCCAATTGGTAGGTTATAAAACGGGTTGAGTCGGTCTGAAAGGCCAAGGCAATCAAGTCGAGCATGGTGTGAATCAACTTGCCCGGTGTCTCGTTGTCAGCGTCAAGAGTAAGACCTTCAGCATTAACCATTGGTTTGGGTACATCGAGCCATTGAGCGGAGCGTTCGACATCCTGCTCGATTTCACGAACTGAGGTGAGGTATTGGTCGAGCTTGTCTTGATCGGTTTTACCGAGCTTACGCTGAAGAGTCTTGGCTTCGTCCATGAGCAGATCGAGGTGACTGCCGGTACGGCTAAGGCCTTTTCTTTGTGCCTCAATCGAATCTCCCTTCAAGCCGAAAAGGCGCTCGAACACGAGTGCCGGACGATTAAGGGAGGGAATGGGTAGGCCTTTGCTTGAATAAGAAAGGGTGTTGGCGCGAGTAGGAAGTCCAGTCCCTCCGTCCGAGGAAAGTGCCAGACTGGTAAAGCGGGTTTCCGTTCCAAGCCGTTGAGTCCGGGCCATGAACTGATCGAGGGAAATTGAATTTTTAAGCCCGGTTGCTCCCAGGCTCATTTCTTCGCCGGTGAGGAAGGTGTCACCACTGTCATGTCCACCAATGCGACGAACTTTTGGATGGGATAGACCGCCTAACACTGTGACCTGATTGCGTAAAGGTTCTAAAGGTTTGAGAGATTGATTGAATGTAAAATCTTTTCCCTCACCTTTGGGAAACCAGTTCCAATGACCAAATTCACTGTCCGGATTCGGGAGGCTTACACCGTAAGGAAAATAGATAGAACAGAACCGTCGGGGGGGAGATTGGACTAATGGGGACGCAAGGGATTCCATCCAGGGCAGTGCCAGAGAAATTCCTGCTGTCCGAAGCATAGTCCTTCGGTTCATTTTGAGATTGTTCATACTCATAAACTTACAAAAAATTGTAATTTTTTATTCATTAACGCGATAAAAAAGGTTTACTTTGAATAATATTTTTCATGAGGGCAGAGAGCCGGTAATCTGCTTGCATGAACTCTTCATTCAATTTTTTGATTACCGGTTCGTCCTTTAGCTCAAGGGATCGGCCCAGTGCAAAGGTGAGCATTTTGGAAACCAGTGCATGGGCAAATTGCTCATGTCTTTGAGTAATCAGGTATTGTTTGAGATCCTCCAATCCGTTTATTTTATGGTTTCCCGGTAGTACGGTTTGAGTGGTGATAGGTTTTTGGGTGCGTACGGTTTTTTCCCGAAACAAACCAATGGCATCGTAGGACTCCAGGGCAATACCCCATGGATCAATACTTCGGTGACAATCGGCACAGGCCGTTTTTTCACGATGAACCTCCAACTGTTCGCGTACGGAAAGTTTTTCAAAGCCTTCCACACTTTGCTCAATTCCAGGAACATCGGGCGGAGGCGGTTTGGGCGGATCATGAAGGAGCCGTTCCCGGATCCATACTGCCCGTTTGATGGGGTGAGAGTCCGCCCCGTCTGAACCGGAGAGTTGGATGGATGCGTGACCCAGCACGCCACCGGGTCGGCCCGTTCCCTCGAGGGAGACCCGTTCGAAACGCTGGGACTTCGGTCCTTCCAGTCCATAGTGTTTGGCGAGCGAAGCATTGAGCATGGTGAAGTCTGCATCGATGAACTGGAGGGCGGAGGTATTACTGCGGAGGATTTCCCTGAAAAATTCACGCGTTTCTTTTATCATTGCCGCTTTAAGGGAACTGTCGAATTTCTCGTAATATTGAGGGTTGATGGCGACCCGGTCGACCCCGTCCAGGTCGAACCATTGCGTGCTAAACTGATCTGCGAAACGATTGGATTTTTCGTCCTTGAGCATACGTTCGAACTCTTTTTCGAGAATGCCGGTTTCAAGTAATTTTCCATTATCAGCGAGGGTTGATAATGGGACATCTGGCATGGAACCCCAAAGGAAATAGGATAGCCGGGAGGCAAGTTCGTGGGCATTGAGGGTTCTTGGTTTTTGACCCTTGTGAGGTTCACTCAGGTAGATGAAGTTGGAGGAGGCTAAGGAAGCGGCCAAGGTTTCCCGAAGAGCGAAAATTGGGGAGCCCTCGACTTTCCAAATTTCTTTGAAATGACCGACCCACTTGCCGAGTTCCTCGTCGGTTACCGGTCGGCGCCAAGCCCGGCGAAGGAAACGAGCGATTACCGTTTTGGCCGTTCCAGGCTGGCGGATGTCTTCTCCCTGGTGAATAATTTTACGATGTGGTACGGGAGGCCATGAGAGATAGTCATTACGGATGAATTCGACCGAATCGATAAGGATTTTGGGAAAGTCCGGATCTTCGGGGAAAACCCTTATTTTCTTCCTTTTGATTTGGGGCTGGGGCTTGCGGATTTCATGACCTAAAAACTTCGATTTCATGGCAATCCACATCGGATCAATGGGTTTGTACTTCTGCACCAGTTTCTGCATTTCTATAGAGTCTAAAGATTCTGCACCCCCCCATTTTTGTACGGTCTTGATTAAACTGAACCATTCCGAACGGACGGAATTTCCATCAAGTGGAGGGAGAGGGGAAGAAGAGACAGAAAATCGGGGTCTTCCGATAGTCTGTTGTCCATTATCGGGTCGCTTGTTGTTGAGGAAGTCTAGTTCAAGAGTGAAAATCGTTCCCCCTTTGTTGATAACAGGCTCAGAAAAAGGAAACAGACAGGCATGGTCCTTACCGAGTTGATCAATATTCAAAGTGCCTCCGGATAACCAACCGGTTTCAGCTGGTTTATTTTCGATCGCTAGAGCGACCGAGGATTTTTCATTCTTTTGCAGGAAGTTGCTCATGGGATTAATCATGCGGACTGGCTTACCTTTGCCATTTGTCCCACTCGGCTTTGCGAAGATTCGCAGATCGGTAAGAACAAAGTTCCCGCTATTGGCTCGGCCTGGCCCCCTTTTTTTGAGCGATTTATCAGCCAGTGCCTCAATCCGTATAGCCCGGATGATAGGTAAATCCACTTCGGCGGTCACGACCCAACGGTCCGTCTTTGGGTTTGAACCGGAGACCAGAAAAGAACCATCTTCCTTGAGCCGAAAGATCGCACCCTCAAGGGATTTGGGTTGGGCATTGCCAAGGATGAGCCAATCGTGTGGGGCAGGAACTTGGGAGGGTAATTTCTTCAACCATTTATTGAAACGATCAGGAAGAGTTTCCTGCTCAAATTGGTCTTGCTTCGCAATAAGTGCGGATCGATCCCTCTCCCATTTTTCAAGTTTTTGGCGAGTGTTCTTCGCATTGACTTCCTCCTCGATTACCTCGTCCTTACCTTTCGGGGCAGTTTGGCCGTCATTCAGGGAATTTTGCAAGGTGATCACACCGTTGAGTTTATCGAGTGGAACATCCGGTTCAGCCCGTGGGAAAAAATGGGCATGAGAGGAGAATTCATAGTACTTTGGAGTATTGGAAGAGATCGGGATTTCGCCCAGATCATCCATTATATTAAGTGTCAGTCCACTGACGAAATATCCGTACCGCCCAGAGAGAATCGGAATCGGTTGTCCCGGTTTACGGTCAGTTGATGCCTTGATGCGAATCGTAAATTTGCCATCTCGGGGTGGTTCCTGATACGAACCGTGCCAATAATTGACCCGTCCGAGCATGGATGAAGAGTGGCCCAGATAGCGACTGTTTCCAGGGCCACGGATTTTGCCCTTGTTCCAAACCATGTCGCTAGTAGAGGTTTCCGGTCTTCCTCCCTCAACTAGAATGTGGTTGAGCGCTTTTCGGGCAGATTTTAAGTAGTTTTCAATTTGGATGGCAGAGGTTATCTGGTTCGCTCCATTATTGAGAAAACCGTCTGGAGAAAGAGAGTCGTTGGGCAATTCGTCTGCGTAGTCCATTTCCAGACCGAGCAGGTCAGTCATGGTATGCTGATACTCGGCACGATTGAGACGGCGAATGACCAGGGAGTTTGCAGTGCCCTGCATTTTCTTGAAGGATTCAGACAATTCACGGTCGATCCATTCGGTCAGGATTTTTCTGTCCTCGGAGGAAAGAGGATTTTCCTCCTCGGGTGGCATCTCTCCCAGTTTGATTTGATCCGATGCATCATGCCAGGTTTCGGCCGCAGTCCGGTCTTTCAGGAAGTCGATCGAAAGAGTGTCGAAACGCACATCCCCTTTTTGCTTCTCGGATCCATGACATTGGATACAATGTTTTTCGAGTATTGGAAATACCTTGTTTTGATAACTTACTGAGCTAATTTCCTTTCCCTGAATGGATTGCAGGAATAACAATGCAAGGAAGAATATCCGGTAACATTTAAACATTGATTGCATTTCTTAATATCTGAAATTGGAAGTGTTCAATAAAGTATAAAGAAGAAAAAATAATTTTTTTTTAAGCGAGGTTGATATCAAAAATATGAAAAAAAAGGTATAAAAGTAGTGAAATTTTCTATTAACCTTATATTATTTAAATACATGAAGCTTAATCGAAGAGATACCATCAGGCAGTTGGCTCTAGGTGCGGGTGCCGCTTTTTCTGGATCATTATTCCCCAATTCTGCCTTTGCTTCCGTTTCCGCTTCCGCTCCCAAGCGGGTAATTTTCTTTCTTCAAAACCAGGGCTTTGAACCGGGTACCTGTATTCCGGATGGGATGAAAAATAGCAGTTCCCTCGCTAAGGCAAAGTTACCCGA
>JABGUO010000301.1 GCA_018646565.1 Opitutia bacterium
GGTATGAAATTAGAATTTTCATAAGGTCAACTCGATCGCAATAGCTCACAATCTAGAAATATCTAATCAGGCAAACTTGACTTTCGAACTTACAGCGTAATTATTATTTCCTGTATGAATTTATTACATTTCTCAATTCATCTACATTTTTTGACCGGAACACTTTTTTTACTTTTCTTCAATTCTGTATCACTCGCTGAAGTAGAGAAAACAGAATCTAACTCATCGAGTTTGACCGACCTTCAACTGGCTAAAAGAGATGCAGAAGATTTTGAAAAACTAGCAGCCCTTATTAAACCCTCTATTGTGGTGGTCGAAGGTGTGGATCGAATCGGAAGAGAAGGAGGAAGAGGGACTGGATTCGTGGTGAGTTCAAACGGGATAATTGCCACTAACTTTCATGTCATTGGAGAACATCGAGAGTTCAAAATCCGCTTTGCCGATGGAACAACTTACACACCCACTGCCATATTGGGAATCGACCGAGAGAACGACTTAGCTATTTTCAAGATCGACGCAGAGAATCTGCCTGTACTCCAACTCGGAGATTCGGATAAAATTTCACCCGGTCAATCCGTATTTGCAATCGGAAACCCACTCGGATACAGCCACAGCATAAGCCGAGGTGTAATTGCGGCGGTTCGTGAGCTTGAACAGGGCGATGGACGCCCCCTGGTCCAAGTGGCAATCCCCATTGAACCAGGCAGTAGTGGGAGTCCTACACTGGACCTGGACGGTCGAGTAGTATCCATACTGGCCATCAAATCGGGAGGGGCCATGGGATTTGGAGTACCAGTGAATAAATTAAAGTCCCTGCTCAATGAACAAATCCCTGTCCCAATAAAAAAATGGTTCACCATTGGAGCACTCGACAATACGGAATGGAGCTCTATTATGGCCGGAAGTTGGAAACAACGGGCGGGGACCATTATTGCATCCGGTCTAGGATCAGGTTTTGGGGGAAGAATGCTTTGCCTCTCCGCTCAAGATACAATTGCAGTACCGTATGAACTAGAAGTGGAAGTTCGCTTGGACGATGAAAGCGGTGCTGCCGGTTTGGTTTTTCACGCTGATGGTCAAAATAAGCACTATGGTTTTTATCCCACAAACAAATCGCTTCGCTTAACTTGCTTTGAAGGGCAAAGCGTTTATTCATGGAATATTTTGAACACCGTTACCTCACAAATGTACCGACCGGGGCAATGGAATAGGCTGCGGGTCAAACTCAAGGAAAAGGGAAAAATCATGTGTTTTCTAAACGATGAACTGGTCATTGAAATAACAGACTCTTCCCTCCAAAATGGAAAAGTTGGACTCTGTAAGTTTCGTGCGACGACTGCGGAGTTTCGCAATTTCAAACAGGCGAAGAGCTTCCCCACTTCTTTAATTTCTCCGCAGACAAGACGAAAAATTAAAAATATTACTAAAAACATCACTGAGTTTGAACCACTGAGCGAACAGGATCTTGAACAATTAGTCACGATGGGTTCATCAGTTCCTCAGGCCCTCAAGGATCAAGCTTTAATACTCGAAAAGAAGTCTTCTAACTTAAACCAACTGGCACAGAAAATTAAGGATATACTACTCGTTGAGGATCTCACACAGTCTCTTGCTCATGAGGATGAAAACTCGGTCGACCTGCTGCGATCCGCTCTCCTGATCTCGCGGTTACAAAATCAGAACTTCGATCTGAATACATACCTCGATAAAGCAGAAAGACTGGCCAAGAATATTGCATCCCACTTTCCTGAGAAAGCAACAGGCGAAGAAAAATTAAAAATATTAGTACATCAACTGTTTGTGGAAATGGGTTACCACGGCAGTACACTTGACTATAGTCATCCCTCAAACAGTTACATCAACGAAGTAATGGATGACAAGGAGGGTCTCCCAATCACTTTGTCAGTTCTGTTTATCGAATTAGCAAATCGGTTGGAACTACCAGTCAGCGGGCTCGGACTGCCTGGACATTTCATTGCGATGTATCGGGACGAGTCAAAAAATAAATCGAGGGAAATTTTGGTAGATCCATTTGGGGGGAAAATTGTCAGCCGAAAAGAAGCCTCACAAATCACCGGACTACGTCTAAGCGAAAAGGATTTTCAGCCTTCTTCTAAGAAAGACATTATTACACGCATGCTGCGTAACCTGATTCAGTCTGCCAGCACCAATGGTGATGCCAGTACCCGCTTATTATACACAAATGCAATTTTAGGAATAGATCCAAAAGATAGCTACACCAGAGCGATTCGAGCCATGCTCCATTACGGAGAAGGCCGGTATTTAGAAGCGATGAAAGACATTGATCAATTAATTTCAGAAAACCCAGGCAGTCCTGAAATGGCCCCATTAGTCGAAATTAAAAATCGCTTACTTAAAAAACAAATTAAGTAAGTTATTCCAAGTCGTCTTCAATCCATTCATCCTCTCCCGTTCTCCCATCAGGACCCATTGAGAAAAGTCGAAAACCTCGTCCCCCCTCTTTCAGTGGGTATTCATAGACATAATCATTGCCCCAAGGGTCTTTAAACGCGACATCCTTGCCCAAAATTTGAGATAACCAAAGCATCAATGATTTCCCCTCGTTATGTTCGATATCAGGAATTTGGGTGGTGTCATAAGATTCTAAGTCGTACCCAAACAGCTCAGTCGAAATAGTGGCAGGATAGGGAGGCATCTCCAAAGTTCCTTTTTCATTATGAAACCCAGCTAGTGATAAAAACAGACATTCTCCGGGAGTGCAAACATTCTGCGGGCAGATGGGATACCCATTGTAAGACCGACGATAGTTCTCGATCGAAACTTTTAGAACTCGTAACTCCACATATGCCTGTTTGTGTGCCTGTTTATCCAACACATAAAAGTAGCCCTTAAACATCAGCCCACATAATATCCCCACAATTGCTAACACCACAAGCAACTCGACTAAGGTAAAGCCGGTAATTTTCGATTTTATGCGAATGCCTTCCCCCACCCTAATTGGACCAAAGCTTCTCGAACATCAGCTAGATCCTCATCCTCCAATGCCATCAGTTTAAACTTTTCATCTCTTCTCACTGCTTCTTTTAAAAAATCCAAACATTCACCGGGGTTGTTTAACACACAGGCATAACAAGCTAAATTAAAGCGAATTAACCCATCATCAAAATGCAAGGCCAAGCCTTCTAATAGGATAGATCGTGCTTCGGTAATTGATTCATGACGGCGGGTCGCGTAAGCATCCGCAATCCACCAGTCCACCTCCTCCGAAAATTCATACCTTAATCCCCTGGCAATCTTTTGTGCACCCTCCCAATTTTCTAATTCTTGATCAATACTGAGGAAAAAAACTTTACTCCTTTTCCCCCAAGGTTCTTCCTTGGGTAATGCCCGGAGCTCCCTCTTCGCGTCCTCATACATCTCCATCGCGAGATAACCATGGGCCCTTCGCCAATGAACTTCAGGTTTTAAAATGTGGGGAGGCAGATCTTTCATTTCACTCACAAAGTTGAAATTAATCCCCCGCTTTACAATCGGCAAGCGACAAAGAAAAAACTAGTAATCATACTAAAGTAGAGTATTTAAGATATTCTCACTCAAAGAAAAAGCCTGAGCCATAAGAGCCTGCGAACTCTGCAATCTAATTTGCTCTTTCGCCATTTGGGTCGATTCGTCAGCCAGGATATTACTAGTTAGTCTGGAAATACCCATCTCACTTAAATAAACCTGATTACTTAATCGCTCTCCCGCGATTTCTAGTTTCGACATATTTGCACCAATGGTGGCCATTTGGGAACCAATCCCCTCGATCTCTTTTGTCAAGCTCACGACCGCACTTGCGGCCTCCCCTGCTGTCGAGATCGAGACATTCTGCATTAATCCAATTCCCACAGGATCAAGAGTAACCGAATCGTTTGAAGAATTGCCTAAGGTTATATAATTTGATGGTATCGATGGTACGGAATAATTAGCCGCAATTTGAAACAGAGAAGTAGACTCAATTCTCAAAGTTAAACTAGTTGTTTCATTATTTGCCGGTGTTGTTAAAACTTGTCCTTGATTAGTAAACTTAGTTCCAGTTTTTGAATCCATTCCAGACGGACTGCCATCATCTGCTAAACCAAGATTCGCTAAGTAATAACTTTTATTATCAAAATTGCTGTCGGTCGGCACTGTTTCATCATCATCATTACCCTTAATATTATCAGCTCCATCTAAATCTGTTTGTGAAGAATTACCATCAGACAAAGGTACAAATTGAAAAGTTGTGTTTTGACCTGGACCGTACTCAACAATGAAGCGATCAAAATCAAACTTTTTAGCGTTGCCTGCAGTATCCCAATTATCCCCAGTATCAAATATTATTAAGGACCCTTGTTTCAGGATATACCTTTCTCCAGAAGTTCCACCATTAACATCAATTGTCATAATTCCAGAAGTGAACTTAACATCTTTCGTAACCTCCCAAGCATCGGTATTACCACTGAAGTTTTCATATGTTTTTGGCGTTGTCTCCGCCAAACCAGCACCAAAATCCACATCTTTTTTTACATAAGCAGCAATGTCATCGTAAAGAATTTCCCCCTGATATGTATCTGCCCTTATGTCTAGGCTATCCTGTCGCAATGTCTCAAACTCAGTACTCAAAACAGACCGATCTGAATCACTAAGCAAGGGGTCTATTGCCTGTGAAGCCAACAGGCTCATTCTCTCATAAAGTTGATGTGCCTTCTTCAATCCCGCTTCCTGCATTTGTATATAACTGACCGCATTTTGCATGCTGCTTGCTAATTTACTTTTAGTTCGGTTTTCTGCACCCAATCGGGACGCCATACTCAAACCGCCTCCGTCCCCACTCTCACGCATACTTTCAGCCGCGCTCCCCGAGTTCATAAGGCGTCTTGTAGAGTGTTCAATACCCGTGGAACTTCGATGCATATTCATCGAAAGTCGCCCAAGATTCACAGAGGAAATTCCAGTCATTCCCCTTACAGAAGTTTACTCATTAAATTCCGGTTGATACCTCGGGATTGTACAAGGAGAGAACTAGTCACATCCGACCTTAAATTCTTTTTTACCAAATCTATCGCAGTCTCCGCATAGTCTCGCTCTTTTTTGGCTAAATTGGATTGCTCCGCAATAACATAAGAAGAGAGACGGTCTGCGGAAATACTCAAGTCGTTCACCATAGAAGCCAAGTTCCCTCGTTGCTTTAAAACATTGTCTAACTCGTTCAGTATGCGAGCAGCAGCTGTGGATGCATTTTCATTAGAATCTACGGAGACATCATAAAGTGTACTAAATAAAGCAGGGCTCAGGTTTACTTTTTGCCCACCCACATCTACTGATAAAACATCATCGCTTAATAATGCATCAAATCTGGCTTCCGCTTGAAACAAAGATCTGGATTCAACGATCACACTGAGTTGAGTCTCATTTGCCTGAGCACTATTGGTTAGAATTGGATCTCCATTAAAATTCGTCATCGAGCCGCTGGACCCAGAATTGTAACTAGAATTGTCGTCCACACCATCTAAGTCACTATCCAAATAACTATAATTGTAAGTTGTGGATTCTCCTGGAGAATATTGAATCACAAATTGATCAAAATCTTGATTATATGCACTCCCGGCTGTTTGCCACCAACTGCTGTCGAATAAGATATTGTTAGCACCTTGCTTTACATAAAACCTTTCCGGTGCTGTTCCCGCATTTACCTTCAATGTTAAAGTTCCTCGGTCATATCGAACATCTTTTGTTGCAGTCCATCGACTTAGAGTTGTCAGCCCACTATAATACGAATCATCTGTTGAGTCTACATTCCTATGTTCATAGGTGTCAGGCGCTGTCGGGTTTTGTTCAGTTTCATTCAAACCACTGTCAAAATCTACACTTTCCTGAAATATATAATGTCCCTGGAATTTAGTGCTTTGTAAGTCGTAAAGGTTTTTTTGTAGGCTTTCAAATTCTGCATGATACATTCCTCGCTCCGAGGAACTGATCAAATCATTGGAAGCGGAACCTGCAACACTTGCCATTCGGTCCATTACTTGAAGAACATTTTCCAACCCGGCATCTTGAATTTGGGCATAAGTCAAAAAATTCTGGATGTTTTGAACTTCAATTTTCTTGCGATCGCTTAAACTACTCATCCTGGCAGAGTAACTAGCGTCACCCGAATTACCTTTCGTTATCGCAACCTCAGTTGCACTTACGGATAAGGCTTTATTGGTGCTACGCTGGAGGCCAAGCAGTGCCTTGCTGGTGGCATGCGACAGATTCCCAAAAATAGATGCATTGGGAGAAAGCATGGGACTTACAAAAGTTTCCCTACTAAGTTTTGATTAATACCCTGAGCTTGGACAAGGAGTGCACTGGTGGCCTGTGAGCGTAAGCTCTTTTTTGCAAAATCGATTGAAGTGGATGCATAATCTCTTTCTTTTTTGGCAAGGTGTGCCTGTTCCGCCACAAAATACGAATCCAATCGATCAGTGGACATCATAATTTCATTTGTAACCGACCCTATTTTAGCTCTTTTATCAGATATTGTATCCAGTTCATCTAAGATTTTTGCTCCTGATAAAGAAGCGTTTGCTTCGTTATTAACCGAGTATCCTGAAAAATTATCAAATGCAGCGGGCTCAAAAATTATTTGATGACCTCCCGCATTGATGGAAAGAGAATTTTCGCTGGCTTTGAAAAGGTTATACCCTTGAAATTGAATATCCTGCAATTCGGCAAGGTCCAATTTAAGAGTTTCAAATTCAGCATTTAATAATGATCTTTCAGTTGAACTGATAAGAGAATTAGAAGCAGAACCAGCAATGCTTCCCATCCGATCCGTAATGGCAAAGGCTTTTTCTAGTCCGGCATCCTGCATTTGTCCAAAACTTACTAAGTTTTGTAAATTTTCAGACTCGACTTTTCTATTGTCGCTTAAACTGCTTAGTCTGGCTAAGTAACTGGCATCACCAGAATTTCCTTCTGAAATCGCCAACTCGGTGGAATGAACCTTAAGCGATTTTGTAATGCTCCTTTGTAAATCGAGCATCGCTTTTCCCGTAGCATGGGAAAGGTTTCCATAAATTGGTGAGTTAGGTGAAAGCATAGAGAAATTAAAATAATTGCCTCCATGCAATGAGAACAGCGAAATGTCGCTCGCGCATCCTTGCGCCTGTGTATTAAAAAACCGACTTCCGCAAGGTAAGTCAAATATTATTTCACTTATTTCGACTCCACCAAGTGGCTAGAACACTCCCAATCAAACAATGAATTACGGCACTCAATGCACAAGGAGCCGGTACCATCGGCAAATGTGAGAAATGTTTACTCGCCAAAGCCATACCCAACCCGGAATTTTGCATTCCTACTTCAATCGAAAAAGTTCGACAATCCAATCGGTCTCTTTTGAAGAGTAACCCGATCATAAAACCAAGAAAAAAACCTCCCAAATGAAGCAAAAGAACGGCAATTACTAAGAGGTACCAATAATCTAAAATTATGTTTCTTTTAGCTGCCAATACGTAACCAACAATTAATAATATAAATAATACTGATATTAACGGGGACACTTTTGAAACTTGATGGGCAGACTTTTCGAATAACTTTTTCCATAGCAATCCAAATAAAAGAGGTAGTAAAACAATCAGTAAAATACTCTTGAGCAGTCCCCACGAGTCAACCGGGACGTAATGTCCCGCGTATAAGTTCATGAGCCAGGGAGTTAAGAAAATAGCGAGTATCGTAGAAACGAGAGTTAAACTAACTGATAGCGCCAAATTTGCTTTTGCCAAAAAAACGACAACATTTGAGGCAGTACCCCCCGGGCAACAGGATACTAAAATTAAACCGACCGCCATTTCAGACGGTAACTGAAGCACGCAAGCCAATCCCGCTCCCCATGCTGGCATGATTAAGAACTGAGAAAAAAGTCCCAAGCCCACTACTTTTGGTTCTCTCCAAACGCGAATAAAATCGTTGGGTTGTAGGGTCATTCCCATGCCCAACATAATAATACCTAAGCCCCATCCAATTGCATCTTTCCCATACCACAAAAAACAGGAAGGTTCAACAAGGGCAAGTATTCCTACCAATACCGACCAAAGCGGGAAGAATTGAGTTGCCCCCGCAGCGATCCCTTCCAACCTATTTTGTATCTTCAAAATATTTTACCGATCCCATTAGAAATCAATGAAAACAAAACTTAAGGTCAAGATTTCCCTCGTGCTGGCAACTTCTATAATCATAAATATATTTCTTATTTGGGAGGTTTTTCGTCTTCGAGATGAGAATAGAAAGCTGAATAAAAAAGGCAGTTCCTCAAGCCAAAGCCTAGAAGAATACTGGGATGAACATCAACCTTTAGAAAAGGAAGGAAACAAGCCTTAATTCGCAATTTCCCAAAATTCAACCTCTCCCCACAAATGACCCCATCCTTGAAATTGGGGGGAAATTCTAAAATACCGGGCGTTCACCGCTCGTAAATCTAGCTCAGCCCACACACCCTTTCCTTTTTCGGTAATAAAACCATCATACTCGTTAA
>JABGUO010000302.1 GCA_018646565.1 Opitutia bacterium
ATCAGATAATCGGAAGATGAAAAATTTACAATTTTGTTCCGCCTGAATAGTAAGTTGATGATCGATCCTTTCAATTCCCAAACCATCAGCTTCGCAAAGTTGAAAGTCCCCTAGAGTCAAAGAACCGTTGAGCACCTGAATCCACGCATTTGGTTTATCCTGATCCGGTTGCAGTAAAACGGAATGACCCTCTTCAAGTTGGCCAAATCCAAAGGTGGCATTTTGTCGAATGAGGGTGGAACCTTCACGCCCATCATTGGAGAATAAAATTTTGATCTCATTCTTGACCTGATCTTTCCCGAGTTTTTTTTCCTCGTAAATGGGTTGGCCACCTTTTTGCTTGGGAAGCATCCAAATCTGATAAAGCTCAACTTTTTCCGAATCGGATGGATTGAACTCGCTATGATGAACCCCGTCTCCGGCACTCATGTATTGTAAATCACCGGGTTTAATAACCGAGCCATTTCCCATGCTGTCCTTATGTTCGAGTTCACCTGAAATTACATAGGTGAAAATTTCGGCGTTATCATGGGGGTGATTACCAAATCCTCCTTGGGGTTGTATTATATCGTTATTCATTACCACAAGGGAATGAAAACCGGAATGTTCGGGGTCGTAATAATCCGAGAAAGAAAATGAAAATCGTGCCTGAAGCCAACCATGGTCGCGAGCACCGCGTTCGTGAGAGGGTCTGAATTTAAATTGAATCATAATGGAAATGAGAGGGAGCGGTGTGTTATTAAATATCTAGTACTTCAAAGTTGGATATTTCTGAACAGAACTGTAAGATATACCATTCCCATTTTACACCAAGTTAGAATAAAAAGATTGTACCATCTAAATCCAAGTTTCGAAGCTGAAATGTAAATCGATCAAGTTTGAAATTTCTGAAAACTTAGTTTTTATTACTATCTACAACCATTATTATTAATGAAAAACACAAGCACCCACACAATTAACAAGTCTTTCACTAATCGCTTTTTAATTGATGCCCTTCGTGAAACTTCTAAGCGTCTCGATCAGGAAGATGTCCAATATCAATGGGGGCATATGGGCCAGTGTAACGCCGGGCACCTTATACAAACTCTCACTGGAATGAGCAGTCTAGAGATTGTGGAATCGGTGGATTTTCAGTTGGACGAGTGGTCTGAGCATGCAATTGATTACTGCTCGTGTACGGGCAACAAGGTGGATGACATTTTCCTTTTTATTGAAAAACATGGTTTGTCGCACTCCGATATCGTTCAATTAGAAAATTTATCCGATCGGAAGGTTTTGGGAAATTTAAATGGCGGCTTTCGTTACTTGGAAAGAAATCGACGTGAACATGTCGCAGAATACATGCGCAGTTTTGCAGATCTTCTGGAAAGTTCGTAGAATAAACCCAACGAATCAGACTTCACTTTCTATTCATAAGTGAAATATGCTCCTTTTCTGTTTCCAATTCATTTTTTAATTTTTCCTTAAATTCATCGAGATCTTCCTCACTGATTTTTAATCTTCTCATGATCGATCGAGAGAGCACTTCTTTGTGAGAATGTCCGCTGTTGCCAAATTTGATTTCTTTAATCAGAGAATTTGAAAACTGAACCACATCAATCAATTTGTGAATGTCTGGTTCCTCCACCTCGGTTCGCTTGGATCGGTCCTCCTCGTGGTGCCATCTGGCAACTGCTTCAACGAGGGGAGAAATTCCCCATGAATTTGCGATTTGGGCACCCAATAGATCATGTCTAATTTTTTGATGGGTCATTTCGGTATGAAAATTACTCAGTCCTAGTTCATTCGCCTTATTTAATTCTTCACAAAAATTTTGCTGATCGTATTTTAACTTCGCCAGTTTTCCGATATCGTGAATCAGTCCGCAGGAATATGCCTGGTCAGACATTGGAAAGTGGAGAAAATCTGCGAGACTTGCACTTGCAACCGCCACACCCACACTATGAGTCCACAGGGTCTCGGGACTAAAATTATTGGTAAATTCTGCACCACTGAAAAGCGTGAGGACAGAGGTATTCAAGGCAATCCGTTTTACTTTCTCCAATCCCAGTCTTTGCATGGCATCATCAAGGCTGGTAATTCTGGACTCTCCCTCACCCCGGTATTGTACGGTGTTTACCACCTTAAGGGTTTGTGAGTAAATAGAGGGATCCATTTTAATGATGTCTTTGATTGCGTAAAGAGCGACATTTGGGTCCGAGATAATCGTCATTAATTCATCCATCACCAAGGGAAGACTGGGGAGTTGTCCTTTCAGTGAACTCACAATGAACACATAATCTTCGGAAGTATTTTTCATTTGTATTGAGTTTGTGCTGGTTTGCCTGGGATGTAGAATAATTCTTATCTTTTTAATTTATAATGTAAAGTATCCTTAAAAGTTTTCTAATTATATGAAAGTTGTTGTTGTGGGTGCCGGAATTTCCGGTTGTGTATGTGCGTATCGTTTAGCGGAACAGGGACATGATGTTGTTCTGGTTGAAAAAGGCCGCGGTGTGGGTGGCAGAATGTCCACCAGAAGGATGGCTGGGGCTCGAATTGATCATGGTGCACAATTTTTTACCGTACGGGATTCTAGAATGAAGGATTTGCTTAGAAAATGGCAATCCATGGAGGCTGTGACTCCGTGGTATGATTCAATCGCAGGGAGAGAAGATATTCCTAAAAGTATTCGATACCGTGGCATAAACGGTATGACCGCTCCTGCGAAGGCTTTAGCGAAGTCTTTTTCTTTTCAAAAGAAATTTTTTGTTGATTCTATTTTCTTCGATGAAGAATGGCAGATTAATGAAAAGGGCGGGGGGAACCGAAAATTATTTGCAGATCATTTGGTACTCACCCTTCCCGTGCCTCAAATGCTGGAACTTTTTCAAAGAAGCCAATTTGAATTAGAATCAAAGGTAATGGATCAATTAGAAGCAGTACGTTACACTCGCTGCCTTGCCCTGTTGGGAATTTTGGATCGTCCCTCCTCCCTTTCTTCCCCAGGAACAATAACTCACCCGACAACGGAAATTGATTGGATTTCAGACAACCATGTGAAGGGAACTTCTCCGATTCCTGCCTGCACTGTTCATGCAGTCGATTCTTACTCCCAACAATTTTGGGACGCTCCTGATGAAGAACGCGGACCTTTATTAGTGGGCGTAGCAGAAGAGTGTCTCAATGCCAAGATTACAGAATGGAAATGCCACCGTTGGGGATTTGCCAAGCCATTGGTTACCTTTGGAGCGACTCAATACACATCCGCCTGGGACCGATTGAGCCTAGCAGGAGACAGTTTTGGAGGGGAAAGAATTGAAAATGCCGCTATGTCCGGTTGGGATGCGGCCCAGGCAATTATTGACCAAATTTAATTTTTAGAAACGGAAGCGATACCCGATCTCGAATAAAGGTGCACTCTTGATATCTTTTTCATAGAGCACGCCTCCGACATCATTTTTAATTTCGATTTCTCGGGCCACTTCAAATCCAATTCCTCCATAAACTGCCTGCTTTTCTGAAAAGTTCCATTGTAATGAGGTTGTTACTTGGTACCCACTTAGGGAGAGATCCTTCTCCACCCCTGAGTGGTAGGTATTCCAATCATTGCTGGAATATTTCCCATCGATTATAAAATCAATTGAATCTGTAATTGAGTATCGATAACGAAGAAAGGGCCCGGCAAAAAGAAAGTCTGAGTTTTCGGTTGGTTCCCATGAAAAACCGATTCCTGGGAGGAAGGTGTTGTCATTAAAACCAGTACTGTAAAAAGCTCCAAAGATCCACTGGAAGGTTTCACTTACCTTGTAACGACCTCCTACCATAGTCATATATTTCATCGCATCTCCGCTTACATGATCAAAATCACCCGATAGGCTTGGATTAAAAAGAAAAATCCACTGCAGGTTTTCAGATTGATCCAGTGCTGCAAAAATGGGGAGATCGATCGAGTTCAGGCTACTTTCATTGAGCAAAGAGCGATTCGAGATATCAAGTTTGGACAATTCGTAACGAAAGCCCGCCCCCAAAGCCCATTTTTCGGTTTTGTGAAAAAAGATAGGACTCATAATCCCCCACTGGTCTATTCCTAATTTTATACCAGTACCTTCAATACTTCTATCCGGTGTGTGAGAGTAACTTGTTCGAATCGCCGCCATTTCTTTTTTGAAATCCTGGGCATGCAATTCAAAAAGGAATGGACTAATTAAAGTAAAAGCGAGAAGTAATGTTTTCATAAATTTCATAGTACTATTTTAGGAGTAAAAAAGAATCCGTCAAGGGAGGGGTTGGACATTTTTGAAGTTAACTATACAATAAACGATATGCATACGCTTACACAAACTCAGACTCTGCCTGTTGCCAGGGAAAAACTTTGGGCTTTTATTTCAGTCCCACAAAATTTGAATGAAATCACACCGCCCAAAATGGCGTTTAAGATTGTGGGTGAACTCCCCAGCTCCGCTTATGCCGGCTTACTTTTAGAATATAAAGTCAAAATCCCGGTTCTGGGTTGGACGAGTTGGCTAACCGAGATTAAATATGTAAAAGAAGGGTTTTCTTTTATGGATGAACAACGCGTCGGACCTTACAAATTATGGCTTCATACTCATACTTTGGAAGAGGTGGAGGAGGGAACCAAAATGACCGATGAAATTCGTTATCAAATGCCATTTGGGATATTGGGAACGATTGCCCATTTTCTTTTCGTGAAGCGTACTTTACAGCAAATATTTCAATACCGGAGAGAAAAACTAGACGAACTTTATCCTCTTTAATCAACGAGGCATTTCATGACTGATCGGTTTCTTCAATCCTTCATGCTTCAAAACTGGGAGGATCTACTTCTTTTGCATTGGCAGGTTGATAAAAGCGACCTTGCGCAATCGATCCCCGATGATTTGGAAATTGATACCTTTGAGGGCCAAGCGTGGTTAAGTGTGGTTGGCTTTCGGTTGAGCGGGTTGCGGATAAACCCGATTAGCTGGATGCCCTGGCCTTCTTTTTGGGAGATTAACCTTCGGACCTATGTAAAAGATAAGCAGGGTAAAAAGGGCGTATGGTTTTATTCGCTGGATTCCTCGGATATATTTGCCGTTCCGGGTGCTCGGCTAATGTATGGATTACCTTACAATCTCTCCCTGACCGAAGGCAGCGTTAGCTCAAATCAGATTACTTTTCGCTCCCGTCGAAAGTTACCCCACAC
>JABGUO010000303.1 GCA_018646565.1 Opitutia bacterium
ATATTGCTTCAGAAATGTAAAACTCATTCTGGTTTCGGACATGCATTGGAACTCGGACATTCTTTCGTTTTTGAGCAATTACCTACTTTTTTAAATGAGTATAATCAATCCGAAAGAAAGGGACTGGAACCATTGCCCTGGCTTGGTGCCTTGGTTTGTGCTTCTGCTTTTGACCTCGCATTACATGATGCATATGGCATGACTAATGACTTGCCAACCTATCAATGCTATGATTTTCCCTACCTCAATCTGGATTTAAGTCATTTTATTGAACCGAAAGACGGGAATTCGATCTCATTTGCCGGTAAGACTCCCTCTGACTTTTTGGTGCTCGATCCAGGTGATCAAATTCCAGTATGGCATTTAGTGGGAGGATTAGATCCTTTGTCAGAGCTGGAATGTACGGGAAACGAACCGCAGGACGGTTACCCAATACATTTGGAAGAATGGATTGAACGGGATGGATTAAATTGCCTGAAAATTAAACTTCGGGGGAATGATTCTCATTGGGATTATTCACGATTGGTTGCAATTGGAAAGATTGCGAAAGAAATGAATGTAGATTACCTGACAACCGATTTTAATTGTACTGTAACTGATCCCCATTATGTGAATCAAATTCTCGATCAATTAAAGATCAAAGATTCTAGGACCTGGGATAAAATTATTTATGTGGAGCAACCCTTTCCCTATGATTTAGAAAAGTACGGAATTAAAGTACATTCTCTATCGGAAAGAAAACCTCTTTTTATGGATGAAAGTGCACATGACTGGAAGCATGTCAGATTGGGTCTGGAATTGGGGTGGACAGGAGTCGCTCTCAAGACATGCAAAACACAAACCGGAGCTCTTCTTTCGCTCTGCTGGGCAAAAGCACATGGAATGGATTTGATGGTTCAGGATTTAACTAATCCAATGCTTGCTCAAATTCCACATGTATTACTTGGTGCACATGCTGGGACGATCATGGGAGTGGAGAGTAATGGAATGCAATTTTATCCCGAGGCGTCGAAAAAAGAGGCGTTCATTCATCCTGGTATTTATGAACGTAGAAATGGCATGCTTGATCTATCCACGATAAAGGGTCCTGGGTTTGGTTATCAAATGGAGTTGGGATAACTTGGGAATATTTTTTTAATATCCCCAAACTTATAATTCAAATTAAGTTCGCTCTATTTATATTTAGCAATGGCTCCGATTAGTAAGATAAAAAAGTTATCTTTTTTCGAAAAACTAATTCTTCGCTGGTATACTCGAAGTGAAGGCAGAGTGCTTTTAGAGTCTTATTTGCTCTGCAGTCTTATACCCGTAATTCTTTATATTTTACCTAAATGGGCAATGGTGAGCGATGGTCGTGTTCATCGCAATGGATTAGTGGATTACAGTATGGGACTGGGGGCAATATTTCTAGCACCTATTTTAGAAACAATTTTTATTTTTGTACCGATCTTAGAACTCTGCCGATACTGTAAAGTGAAGCCAATTTGGACTATTCTCGGATTTGCCCTATTTTTTGAACTGCTCCACACTCAACGAGGATTTTGGGGACACTTGATCCTTTTTCCGACCATGATTAGCATGACCGTTCTCTACCTTTCAATGAGAGGGAAGTCTTTTTTACACGCTCTGCTTTTTACTGGAGCAGTACATGAGTTTTATAACTTCACTGTTGTGATGGCGAGTCCGATGACCTACGACAAATTTTTCTATTAATTCCCCCCAAAAATGACTAGAGTCAGGGTGGGGGCTCAAACTAAGTATGTGCAAGCTTGCCGTTCGATTCAATTTCTCGCATCACATTTTGAATTTCGGACCGGAATTCGTTTAGCTTTGTTTTGGATAAATTAATTTTGTCGTGGGCTGCTTTTTGCAACTCATCGCAAATATCAGTTAAGCGATCGCTCCATTTTTCGAGGGAAGAAAGGGTCTGATCGATCAATTCACTCGAAGAAGTAGTGGCCTGTTGAATAAGGGAAATTTGGTCAGTCAGTTGGCGCTTTGTTTCGCGAGTTTCAGCCAGAAGTATTCTTTCACCTGCGACGCGCTTTAAGTCTCCAGTTAAACCAAATTTGGAGAGAAACCAAATAATCCATTTGGATGGGTCGAGCTGCCAGGGCTTTACGCCATTTCGGTAGTCCCATTGAAATTCATGGTGATAATTATGATATCCTTCCCCCATTGTGAAGATTGCGGCAATCCAACTGTCCCGTGCACTATGGCTTGTCGAGTAGGGACGCTCGCCAATCATGTGGCATAGTGAGTTGATACAAAATGTAGCGTGTTGAACCATTACTACCCGTGCGACACCGGGTATCAGCAATCCGCCAAGAGCACCTGCCATCGGGCTGATATTACCTGTAGAGACTGCATAAACATACCCGATGATCGTAGGTAAGATAAAACTCATGAAAAATGCAATCCCATGAACCCACTTGTCCTGCCACATCACAAGACGATCTTTTTTCAGGTCTTGTACATTGTTGATTGGATTATCCGGTTTGAGCTTAAACATAAGCCATCCCATGTGAGCCCAGAAAAATCCTTTGCTTATGTCGTAGGGGTCATCATCAGTATCAACATGTTTGTG
>JABGUO010000304.1 GCA_018646565.1 Opitutia bacterium
CGTTACCGGTGAAATGTCAGATTCCTGGTATTAAAGGAACGCCGCAACTTTGTAATAAAAGTAGAAGAATTAAAATAGTAATTTTAAAGGGAACCATTTAATTTATTACAATTTTTTTCACTTCCCCATCAATCAATTAATTTTCTTTTTCTCTTTCAGGTTGCACTTGTGTGCTCAGATTTACAAATTGTTATCAGTTCGAATGGATTTAGTAAGAAGTTTAGTGGGCATATTTTGTCTTTTGTTATTACTTTGGCTTGCAAGTAGTAATCGCAAGGCGGTTTCATTTCGGCTTGTTCTGTCCGGCCTTGCTCTGCAGATTTGTTTTGCATTACTTTTACTGAAAGCACCCTTTATCACAGACTTGATTAAGAGTGTATCTCAGGGAGTGGTTCGCTTGACGGAATTTTCCTATCAAGGTGCCACCTTTGTTTTTGGAAGCTTGGCCAGTGATGCAACAACCTATGGTACTGTGGTTGCATTTCGGGTATTACCCTCCATTTTATTTTTTTCTGCCCTGTCCGCTCTTCTTTATCATTGGGGCATTCTTCAAAGAATTGTTTACCTACTCGCTTGGGTAATGAAAAGGACGATGAAGATTTCTGGACCCGAATGTCTCGCCATGTCTGCAAATGTATTCGTGGGGCAAACGGAAGCCCCGTTATTAGTCCGTCCTTATTTGGATAAAATGAGCAGATCGGAAATTCTATGCTTAATGACGGGAGGGTTTGCCACAATTGCGGGGGGAGTATTTGCAGCTTATGTTGCCTTTCTCGGAGGGACTGACCCAGAATCTCAGGCACTATTTGCCAAGCATCTTTTAACTGCTTCCCTCATGTCCGCCCCTGCTGCCATTGTTTGTTCCAAAATCCTTCTCCCTGAAACGAATTTCAGGAAGGAAGAAATCGACCTGAGTAATGAGAGCTCCACGGTTAATGTGTTTGATGCACTCACCACCGGTACAAGCCAAGGGCTTTTACTCGCTTTTAATGTGGGTGCTATTTTAATTGTGTTCACTGGTTTGGTTGCACTGGGTAATTTTATTTTTGCTGACCTCCTAGTAAAGCCACTTGGGGTCGACGGCTGGTTGGGCCTCCAGGAAGGCACCATCTCATTGGAGTACTTATTCGGGTGGGTATTTGCTCCGATAGCATGGTTAATGGGAGTTTCTTCCGATGATATTCATCTGGTCGGTCAATTACTGGGAGAAAAGTTAGTCTTAAACGAATTTGTTGCCTATGCACACCTCGGTGAATTTAAGGAAATGGGCGCAATTCAGGAGGAGCGATCCATAATTCTTGCCAGCTATGCCCTTTGTGGATTCGCCAATTTTGCATCGGTGGGTATCCAAATTTCTGGAATCGCGATTCTTGCCCCCTCCCAGCGAGAAAATCTTACTCAACTGGGGTGGAGAGCGTTACTCGGGGGAACCTTTGCCTGCCTGCTTACTGCAACTGTGGTTGGGTTGGTGATTTGACCTTTTGTGCAAACGCGAACAGAATGTAGGGCAAATGGATTCTGAAAACTTTACTATACCCAAGCAAATTCCTGCGATGACTCTGCGTGGAGTCGTTCTTTTCCCGCATGCAATGATGCCACTTCGGATTTTTGAAGAGCGCTACAAAACGATGCTTTCCGGGCGGTTAAATGAAGACCGAATCTTTGCCATTGTGGGAGAGCGCGAAAATGTTTCCGAACAGGAAGAACACCTCGAATTACCATTTGGAGTTGCCACTGCCGGACTGATCCGAGTCGCCAAGGAAAACCCAGACGGTACCTCCTTTGTCCTACTGCAAGGATTAAGCCGGGTTAGAATTGTTTCTATTCCGCAGGAGATTCCCTATCGAATCCTTGAAGTCGAGCCTATTGAAACTATTGTGGACGAGTCTTCGATTGGACTGCGCGATCAAATTACCGTCCAACTCGCCCGAAATCAGGTACTGGGCGGGGAAGTGACCGATGAAATGATCGATTTCCTTTCTCCCCTGGAGGACGATGTTACATTTGTCGACTTAGCTGCCTATACATTGTGCAAGCACACACTTAGAAAACAGGCGTTGCTTGAGGTGCAAAATTTAAGCAAAAGGGCATCCATGCTACTGAGTGACTTAACAAAAGAGAATGATCGCCTCGATTTAATTAAGCAGGCTTTGGGGGGCAGGCAGGATGATGATTTGGGTTTTAATTAATACGCCATGAAAGAGTTAAGCAAAGAACAGAAGGCCAATAAGGTGGTCCACTTTCGCCGCGTGATCAAGTATCGATCGTGGTTTGGCTGGCTCTTTACAATCGTGGGGGGAGTTCTTTTTGGCGTGGGTATGAATAATTTGCAGGCCCCGATGGTCATTTTGAACGGTGGCCTTTTTTTTGCCTACGGTCTTTTTATGGTTTGGCAGGCGAAGCGTGCTCTTGCCAATTTAGACCAATCAGGAGTGTGATTTCCTGGGTGGCAAATTAGTCATTCCAAAGACTGGGGTGGAGCATTTTAGGATCTGCTGGATCATTTTCTGCAAAGTAGA
>JABGUO010000305.1 GCA_018646565.1 Opitutia bacterium
GGAGTACCCGCCTCCTTGCTTATGGCTCTTTGCCAAACAAACCTTAGGCATTATGTAAAAAAATCTAAATCGCCCCGAGAAATTTTGATTAAGCTGAATCAGGACCTTGAAGAAAGAATTCGGGAAGATATGTTCATCACCCTAGTTCTTGCAATTATTGATACCCAGGCTAACACCATTACTTTTTCCCGTGCTGGACATGAACCTGCGCTTTTAGGAAAGGTGAATGGGCAACAATTAAGTGTAGAAAAACTTCGCGGGAGTGGAATGGCTCTCGGGATGGTTCCTTCCGATCTTTTTGAAGAAGTTATTGAAGATCAGACCTGTTCATTCGAGAAGGGTGATATGCTTGTACTCTACACTGATGGAGTTACAGAATCACAAAATCAATCAAAGGAAGAATTCGGCATAGATCGCTTGTGTGAAAAACTCAAGGGAGCACTAGAAAAAAGCCCGCATTTATTCAATTCATCTTTGATGAATAGCCTTGAGGAATTTTCCTCCATATCATCGGACCGAGACGACCTAACCCTGTTGACAGTCAAAAGGGTTTAATAGATTTTCTAATCTATTCGTCCCTCGTCATAATCAATCACATCCGCAAAAGACCGTAAATCAGGACGATTTTTAGCTCCAAGGTCAGATTTGATTTCTTCCAGTTTTTCTAATGCCATATCAGACATTCCCATTTGCACTACTTTTCGATTCCACACATGACAATTAAGTTCAGCCGGAAAGAGTTCTTTTAATTTAGAATTTAATTCTTCCTCTGAGTTAGCAATTCGTACACATTCTATCACGTCGCTTGGCTCAACGCCTAAGTGAAGGCATAAAAAACCATCAAAACCTTTTGTGAAATTACGCTGATAGCTTTTCGGCAACCCCTCTTTTAAATGTTTTCTTATCTTTCCAATAAAGCGAGGAAGATGGAGCAGTCCAAATGGATGAGATTGATAGGGCGAAGGAAGGTCACGAAGTATAGCGCCTGTCGGTCCTTCGATTAATTGATCGTCGATGTTTGTCAAAATGAAAAAAAAGGTTTTGTCTATCTGTTCAACACCATAAATGAAACAAAGCAAAAACAAAAAAGTAATTAAACGCGTTTCGGGATATATTTTTGAGCATAAATTTCTCTTTATCCTTACCTTATCATTGGCTTTTATAATGACTGTACTCTCGGTATTGGTGCCGTCCGTTATTCAAAAAGTACTTGATCAAATTTTCACACAAGGGCTCGAAGAATCAAAAATTCTGATTAATGGAATTCTTTTTATCGGAGTGCTTTTTCTTTCGAAGGAAGTCCTAAACTGCTTACGAATTAGGATTAATAACAAATTAGAACAAAAAGTTATTCTACGAATTAGGAAAGCTCTTCATGACAAGTTATTGGACTTGCCGATCAATTTTTACGACCGAAGGAAAAGTGGAGATATTTCTTCCAGAGTAGTCGAAGATGTGCAAAATGTTGAACGGGCTATTTTGGATGGGACGGAGCAAGGGGTAATCGCAATTCTTACGCTAATTGGAGTTACCATTATGATGTTTTTACAAGAACCAAGGCTTGCCGCTTTGGTTTTCCTTCCACTTCCTGTACTTTTAGTTATGGCCTTTCGTTATTCAAAGGTTTCCAAAAAAAATTGGAAAGCCGTGCGCGAAGCTTCTGGAGACCTGAATTCCTTATTAGTAGAGGATATTCAAGGTAATCGATTAATTCATTCATTCGACTTAAAAAATCGGGAAAAAAAACGCTTTCTCGAAAGTAGCAGGGAATTAGAAGCTCGATCACTCCAGGCAATGTATAGATGGTCGATACAAGGGCCGAGTGCGAGCTTTACTTCTTCTCTTGGAATTCTTGCAGTTGTGGGGATGGGGGCATACCTGCTACAAACGGATCCCAATTTTACAAATGGGCAATTCTTTGCTTTTCTGCTTTATACCAACATGTTTTATGAACCAGTTAGACAATTGGTATCAATTAATAATATGATTGCTGCAGGAAAAGCTTCGGGAGAAAGAGTTTTTGAGATTCTTGATGAAGAGGTTTCAATTAAAAGCCCGCAACACCCAGTCTGCTTCCCCAAAGAAGATCATTCAATTAAGTTTACAAATGTAACCTTTGCTTATGATGAAAGGCAATCGATTGTCAAAGGTTTGGATTTCTTTTTGCCATCCGGTTCTACGACTGCACTGGTGGGACCAACCGGGGCAGGAAAAAGTACGATCGCAAATCTTCTTCTTCGTTATTACGATGTGGAAAAGGGATCAGTTTCAATTGGAGAGACTGATGTTAGGAATCTTTCCCTAAGCTCATTAAGAAGCAATATTGGCTTCGTATCACAGGATCCTTTCTTATTTGATACAACAGTAGAAGAAAACCTCTTACTCGCTTCGCCTTGCTCAAATGAAAATGATATCATTTCATCACTCAAAGTTGCAAGTGCGTGGGACTTTGTAAAAAAACTTCCTGATGGACTCAATACGTTAATTGGGGAAAGAGGAGTCCGGTTGAGCATGGGTGAAAAGCAAAGACTTACTCTTGCACGGGCAATATTAAAGTCACCTCCTATCATTATTTTAGACGAAGCAACCTCGAGCGTTGATGTTGAGACTGAAAGAGATATTCAACTTGCTTTAAATCAACTCATTAAGAATAGGACTACTCTTATCATCGCCCATAGACTCAGTACAATTCGAGATGCAGACCAAA
>JABGUO010000306.1 GCA_018646565.1 Opitutia bacterium
GCCCTCTTCAACTCGTCGCTGAGACTGCTCCATCCTTGGACAATTTGTGCCAGCATTTGACAGTCTGTCCCAGAAATCTCAGTCAATATCTCAGTCAACGCCTCTACTGAGAAGTCTGAATCCTTCATAGTTACTGGGTTTTTAGCACATGGCGTTTCGGGTTCGATTCCCGCCACCTCCACCAAAGTTTCAAAGAGTTAGTACTAATTTAATTAGACAGGATCCGATGAACTTCACTTTTCTCAAGTTGATTCGCTACCAGTGGTTGAGAACCGTCGGGTTGAGATTGTTGCCATGTGGCTAACAAATCTTCGTTTTGAAGAAAAGTTGAAGAGACATATCGACTACACCCAGTGCTATGAGGGGATATGAATAAGGGAAATTCCGTTGATATGGGATTTATCTTTGGAAATTCATCGTCCCATCCCCAAGCTAAGCCACCTAATTCTTCACAGGAGTAACCTCTTGGGCGCTTTGCGGCTTGTGGGTTCTGATCTAATGAACGTAGGCATTCCGCTCCATCGTAAAAGTAGAGAGACAGGTTAGGGATGCCAGCAAAAGAACCAATTTTAGGAATTTGGAGTCGTTCAGTTATTCGGGAACAGGCAACATCCCAACTGTTGCCACGTGTTAAAACAGAGTCACTGAAATGCTGAAACGAATCTCCCTCTTTCTTTCTGCGAGCAAGTCCAGTATTTGAACTGGACCATGAAAAGGGATGGTTGCAATAAAGTAGTTCTGTACTCCCATCTGGAGAGTGAAAGGCGACCGGGTCTTTAATATGGAGTGTGTTTGCTTCTCTTGATGATGCAATAGTCTCGATAGTACCCAAGTCAATCGACTCCGCATTGGTACCGCGCAACAAATCAACTGTCCAAACACCGGTGCCCGGTTTTTGAAAATTAATCAAGTGTTTGGGGTAAGCTATCCTTTTTTCTGTCGAAATGAAAAGTTCGATACCTTCTGCTTGGGCATCTTGAAGCAAGCACCCCCCCTCGATTGAAACAATTTCAGAATCATGACCTAGGTCTTTCTTTGAAAAAGAAAGTATCTTGGAGAACTCTTCCGTAATTGCCTTGCTTTCAAAAATAGCAAATTCCAGTCCTCTTTCTCCTGCACCTGTACCGGTAGTTGAATCTCCGGCGTTGCGGTACCTCCCACAAATTAAAATACGACCACTTTTCTCTTGGATAATGTTACCGCCACCAAACCAGTATCCCGGGTTTTGTTCGAAGGCTGGGATAATAACCCGTGCTTTGTGCTGATCAATGAGTCTCAGTCCGAGTTCCCGCAACTGATCGACTTTGCCTTTCTCTAACATTATCTTAGCATGCCCGCCGCCAAAGTTTCATTCGTAAAGGGGTCCACCAAAATAAAGCTTCCTGTATTACGATTCCTTCGGTAAGTATCATGGAAAATAGGTTGCGAAATTCGAAGTGACACTCGACCGATGTCATTCATATCGAAAGTGTCAACCCCTTCCATTTTCCTGAGAGAATTAACATCTACTTTATAGCGAATCTCGGATACGATAGCCTGTGCTTCTTTGGTGGTATGTCGAAATATAAACTTAGAACCTTTTGATAATTTCTTATTTCCGGAAAACCAGCAGATAAAGGCATCGAGATCTTGCTCCACTTTCGGCTGGTTATTGGGTTTTACAATCATATCTCCGCGACTGACATCAATTTCATCTTCGAGTAGGATAGTCACAGATTGTGGATGGTATGCCTCTTCGATCTCGGTCTCTCCTTTTAAAATTTTCGAAATCTTGGTGGAGAAGCCTGATGGGAGAATGGTGACCTCATCGCCTAATTTAAAAACGCCTCCTGCTACTCTGCCAGAAAAGCCGCGAAAGTCATGGTGCTCGTCCGAATGCGGGCGAATTACCCATTGTACAGGAAACCTTGCGTCCACATGATTGCTATCGGATCCTACATAAACATTTTCAAGGTGGTATAAAAGTGGAGGACCCTTGTACCATTGCATATTTTCGGACCGATCCACTACATTATCACCTTTGAGGGCACTAATTGGAATAAAGGTTAAATCAGTCACATTTTCCAGACGTGATGCAAAGTCGGTATATTGTCGAAGAACTTTTTCGTATTCCTTCTCGTCGTAGTCGACAAGGTCCATCTTGTTGATACAGACGGCAACATGCTTGATTCCAAGCAGGTCGGCGATGAAGGTGTGCCTGCGAGTTTGTTCTACTACTCCATTTCGAGCATCTACTAAAATTAAAGCGAGATTCGCAGTGGACGCACCGGTAACCATATTCCTCGTGTATTGGATATGCCCCGGAGTATCAGCAATGATGAATTTTCTTTTCGGCGTGGCAAAGTAACGGTAGGCAACATCTATGGTAATGCCCTGCTCTCTTTCGGCACGAAGTCCGTCAGTCAATAGGGCTAGGTTGACGTGTTCGTCCCCTCTTTGCTTGCTACTTCTTTCAATTGCTTCGAGTTGATCTTCGAAAATGGCCTTCGTGTCATGAAAAAGTCTCCCGATTAAAGTACTTTTTCCATCATCCACACTTCCAGCTGTGGTGAAGCGGAGGAGATCCATATCAAGATAGTTATTTAGGTCTGTCATTTTATATAAAAATTTGAGTTAGAAGTAACCTTGCTTTTTTCGGTCTTCCATTGCTGCTTCGGATCTTCTGTCATCGGCACGCGATCCTCGTTCAGTCACTCTTGATGCAGCTACTTCCGCAATAACTTCATCAAGATTTGATGCTTTTGATAAAACCGCTCCTGTACAAGTTGCGTCCCCTATAGTTCTAAAGCGTACCGTTTCAACAGTTGGCGATTCATTATCACGGGGGGTAACAAAATCCGATACTGCTAACAAGCTACCATTCCTGTCCACGACTTCCCTTTCGTGGGTAAAGTATAAGTTAGGCAGCTCGATGTTTTCAATTTTTGCATACTGCCAAACATCCATTTCCGTCCAATTACTCAAGGGAAAGATCCGGAAGTTTTCACCCTGAGATTTTCTTCCATTGAATAAATTCCATAATTCAGGTCTTTGATTCTTTGGATCCCACTGTCCAAATGCGTCTCTGTGAGAAAAAAATCTTTCTTTGGCTCGTGCCTTCTCCTCATCTCGTCGCCCTCCTCCTAGGCATGCATCTAGTGACTCCTTCTCGATGGTTTCAAGCAGTGTTACTGATTGGAGTGCGTTCCTACTGGCATTGGGCCCAGTCTCTTCGACAGCAGTGCCCTTATCTATAGAACTCTGCACATGACCAACAATTAGCTGAACGCCAGTTTTCTTCACAAACGAATCGCGAAATGCAATGGTTTCTGGGAAATTATGCCCAGTATCCACATGGACGAAAGGAAAAGGAATTTTTGCTGGGCTAAATGCTTTTGCAGCAAGATGAGCCATTACGATTGAATCTTTTCCACCTGAGAAAAGAAGCCCTGGACGTTCAAATTGAGCAGCGGTTTCGCGTAGAATGAAAATTGCTTCGGATTCTAACTGCTCTAAGTGAGTTAAGTTGTAGTTTTGCATAAATTAGTTTCGAACTTCATTAATGATTCGATCAAAAAGTTTTTTGGATGACTCCTCTGGTGACTCTGAGTCTGTCTCAATAGTAAGCCATGGATTAATGGGCTCTTCAAAAGCAGACGATGAACCAGTGAAGTCCTTAATCTCTCCCGATTGAACTTTTGCGTATAATCCCTTCACATCTCTTTGCTGGCATGTTTCAAAAGGGGCTTTAACATAAATTTCCCGAAATGATTCTTTCCCGATAATACTACGAGCAAATTCCCTGAATTCTTTTTTGGGCGAAATAAAAGATCCAAGCACTACAAGGCCATTCGACAATAGAATTTTAGCGACTTCACTTGCACGCCTTAGGTTCTCTGCTCGATCATTCTCACTAAAAGCCAAGTCCTTATTTAAGGAACTTCTCAAGTTATCGCCGTCGAGCACAGCCGAATGAATCCCCGCATTATGAAGATCCCGCTCAAGGTTAAGTGCAAGTGTACTCTTGCCCGACCCTGAAAGGCCACAAAACCAAAATACGCACCCTTTCTGACCAAGCATCCCCTCTTTATCACTACGCTGAAGCATGCGATCGTTAATGGGATGAATGTTGTTCGGGTTCATGTTGTTTATTTAAATAGAAGTGGGTTACACTAATGAAACAAACAAGTAAATGCGAGAACATGTCATACACATTCTATTTCGAATTGATGAGCAACGATTTTGATGCTCATGGGTAAATAATATTTACTTATTGGGTGCCGCACCAGCCAAGTTGAGAGAGATCTCAATTTCATTTGCAACCTTGTCTAGGCTTTGTCCTTTTTGAATATCAAAATCATCTCGTTGAACTACAAATTTAGAGCGAAGTATAAGAAGGTCACCCGGGGTTCGGTTTCTCTTGATCAGTAAATCTTTTAGGTAAGTAATTTTGACCGGTATATCCATCTCAATAGTAATGTGGCGAATCGACATTTTTCCTTTAGCGTCTGCGAGTATGTCATTCTTTACTTTTCTAATATTATGGAGTTTGGAAAGTTGAAATTTTATTTGTTTAAATTTGTTCACTTCAAGCCAATCATCTCCATGCATGTGTTCCTTTAGGACCGGGTTGCCTACATGAAGGCTACTTGACTCGAGGTAAATGGTTCCTTTTGTTTTCTCGGGTTTTTGGGGATCAAAAGTTACCTTTCCTGTTATGCTGTCTCCTGAGCCATTAATGGACTCCAATGGAGCATCCATTTGAAAGATGATGTTGTTTACCCCTTTTGGATCTTTAAAATCAAAATCGATTGGCTTTGCTGTTACTAATGCAGAAGAAATAACGAAGATTGGAATAAGGAATTTTTTCATTAAATCCATCCAATACTTTAATATAAATAGATCAACTTTCTTTTGATTGATTGGGAAAGAAGGAGGAGTTGGCAGCGGACCAGGGCAGTGCCC
>JABGUO010000307.1 GCA_018646565.1 Opitutia bacterium
ATCGATTCGAATTAGTGAAAACTTGGAAGATAATTCTATCACCAGCGAAGTGGAAGATGATGGCAAAGGAATTGAGCAGGAGGACCAGGAGATGCTTTTTGAGCGATTTTATCGAGTTGATAAGGGAAGATCCCGAAATAGAGGAGGGACTGGACTCGGTTTGAGTATTGCACGAGAAATTATTGACGCTCATGGTGGTGAAATTTCTGTTAGAAGCAAGGTCGACAGCGGTACAGTTTTTTCTTTCAAGATTCCCAAATCCCTCTAGCTAGGACCCCAGAATCTACGAATGGGGACATTATAAAATGTCTATCTTTATAACTGTAACATAATTGTAACAATCATGACCCAATTATGTAAGATTTAAATGATAGAAAAGAATGATGCGATATACAAAACCTTCAGCATTCATAAAATTCATTACCCGTACTCTTTCCTTTCCGCCTGGATTACTTGCAGCGGTTTTCTTCGCTAATGGCCAAGATAGCAGCTACGATAAAATTTGGGATAAAGCTGTGCTCTATGAAAACGAAGAGAGTTCGGTTATACAGAAGTTTCTTCTATCGGGTCGCCTTCAAGCTGATTACTATAGTTTTGAGAATGATGTCGATAACTCATCTGAAGATGATTCTGAATGGCGACGATTTCGCTTTGGTTTCAAGGCAAGCCTGTTCGGTGGAATTACCTTTCATTCCGAAGCCAATATGAATCTCAACCAACCGGAACCTTTGTATCGAAATTTAACCGATACTTATTTGTCATGGTCAACGGAAAATGGAATGAAAATAAAAGTGGGAAAGCAATCCGCTCCCTTTACCTTGCATGGATCGACCTCCTCCAAAAAACTTTATACCTTAGAGCGAGGTAAAATTGCCAGGAATATATGGTTTACTAACGAATATTTCACCGGTGTATCTGTCTCCGGAAATCGTGAAAATTGGGATTATCTTGCTGGATTTTATTCGAGTGATGAGGGCCCTGAATTTGACGAAGCTTTTGATTATGGTGTATTTGGTCTCCTTTCTTTGGGGTATAATTTTGAAGAACCTGATTACTTTGATAAGTCCCTGATACGGTTTGATTACATGGCTCAAGAAGAAGACTCCCGTAATCAAACTCAGAATCACAAAAATGCGTTTTCCATTGTAACCAAGTTAAATAAGGGAAATCTGAGTTTCTGGGGTGACCTTAGTTTCTCAAATGGTTATGACGGGCAGAGCGATGTGTGGGGTGCCCAGTTTATGCCTTTTTATAATTTTACGGAAAAACTTCAGGGCGTTTTCAGCTACACTTATGTTGAAAGTAACGACCCTCATGGTATTGACGTCACTCGATACGAGCGAGATCTCGCAGGACGGGGAGACGAGATGCAAGAATACTTTTTAGGAATCAATTATTTTCTTTACGGGCATAAGTTTAAATGGCAAAACGCCATTCAGTATACGGAGATGAATGATGCCGGAACCCGAGCATATGAGGGCTGGGGGTACACCTCGGGTCTCCGTATCAGTTGGTAGATATTTCTTTTTCTTTTCATTAATAAAATTTAGGACAAATCATGGCGAATGTATCAACTTGGGAATTTATTGTAGGCTTTTTGTATATCCTCGGTGGACTGGGTATTTTCCTTTTCGGAATGCGGGTGATGAGCGAAGGTATTCAAAAAGTAGCTGGAGAAGGGATGAGAAGGATAATGGCTACTATGACCCAAAACCGGTTTTTCGGATTGGGCACTGGGCTTTTGGTCACTTGCCTTGTCCAGTCTTCCTCGGCTACTACAGTAATGGTGGTGAGTTTTGTAAACGCACAGCTCCTTACTTTGACGGAATCTATCGGAGTTATCATGGGGGCAAACCTTGGTACTACACTTACAGGTTGGATTATTGCTACAATTGGAAAGTTTAGCTTATCTAAAATTGCACTTCCTATCATTGGTATTGGTTTGCCTTTGGTGTTTATGAGTAAGCCAAAATTTAAACATACCGGTGAATTCCTCGTTGGTTTTGGCTTATTATTTTTTGGACTCAGCGAGTTGAAAAATGCAGTACCGGATGTTAAAAGTTTGCTTAAAAGTGCAGATCCTGGAGATCAATTGCTTGTTCAGGATATTCAGGGATTTATCCAACAACTCAACAGTTATGGATTTGGCTCAGTAATTATTTTCCTCATCATCGGGGTCTTCCTTACCATTTTGGTTCAGTCCTCATCAGCTGCCATGGGAATTACCATTATTGTGGCGATTAACGGTTGGATCAATTTTGAGATCGCTGCCGCTATTGTTCTTGGAGAAAACATAGGTACCACCGTTACTGCTTGGCTTGCTTCCCTGGGAGCCAACATTAACGCAAAAAGAGCTGCTCGGGCTCATTTTATTTTCAATATTGTAGGAGTCTGCTGGATGCTTCTTCTTTTTTACCCTTTTATTGGGATGCTTGACGAAATCATGCCCGGAGCCATTTATATAGATGATGTCACTCAAGCAGACGCGACTGCATATCTATCAGATAATGAATTCGAAGGTGTTCCAAAAGAAGAGGACCTCGCCAAAGCAAAGAAAGCAATTGTTGATAGAAATATTCCCTTGCATTTATCGCTTTTTCACACGCTCTTCAACTTGGCTAATATCGCATTGTTGATTGGTTTTGCTCCTCAATTAAGTCGGTTAGCGGAACGGCTTGTTAAACCAAAAACCCATGATGGTAAGGCACCCAAGCCGGGTAGTTTGGCGTCACTTCACTATGAGGGATCGGGGGTTCTCCCCAAAACAGGGGAGCTCAACCTTGCACTTGTTGAAGCAGAAATAGATCGCTTGGCCGCAATTTCCCGATACATGTTTGAAGGTTTTGTGGAAGTATTTGAAAGTCCTGACATCGACAAAAGCGATCTCATAAAGGAATTGAAAGAACTTGAAAATAAATGTGATGAGCTCGCGTTTGATGTTACCCAAAGCCTAATTTACTGTACAACTGAAAGCCTAGCAGGAGAGCGGGCCCTCCGCGTAGCCTCTCTGTTAAGGGTAACTGGCGAGCTTGAGGATATTGGTGACTGTTGTCATCGTCTCGTTCAACTAGCACACCGTAAATACCGAAAAAATCGTGTTCTTCCTCAAGAAACTTTGCGTGAAATCAAAGTATTTTCGGAGCAAATCCTTGATTTCATGGAATTATACCAGACCCATTTGAAGGATGGCAGTATCCCGAAAATTCAAAAAGCAGAAGAGATTGAAGACCGAATTGATGCTTCCCGAAAATCCTTACGGAAGAATGCAGTTAAAAGAATGCAAGATAAGGAAAATTTAAAGGCGGAGATGATCTATGTCGATATCTTGAATGAAATGGAGCGGATTGGAAATGACTCATTAAATATTGTTCAAGCCCTGAACAATGTAATTTAATCGAATTTTAATACCGGTTTCGAATTAGGAAAATTGGCTCAACGATACCATACTGCTTGCCTTATAGGATTGGTTTGTTCAGATATACTGCAAAATGAGTCTTTTAAAGATTGAGCAGTTAAGAAAGTCCTTTCTCTCACCAGAGGGAGATTCCTTGTGCGTGGTGGATGTTGAAAATTTCACTCTTAATGAAGCTGAATTTTGCGGAATGAGGGGAGAAAGTGGATCTGGAAAAACCACATTTTTGCACCTCATTGCCGGAATTCTTTCTCCGGACCGAGGTCAAATTCAAATAAATGGAAAGAATGTTTGTCAAATGACAGATTCTAGCCGTGATTTACTCCGGGCTAGATTAATTGGTTATGTCTTTCAATCCTTTAACTTGCTTCAAGGGTTTACTTGTTTGGAAAACCTGCAACTTACTATGTCTTTCGCAGATCATTCCAATCAAAGTGACCCTTATGAATTATTGGATAGGGTAGGACTGGGTAAAAGAATAAACTATTACCCTCACCAATTATCGATTGGCCAGCAACAAAGGGTAGCTTTGGCACGAGCACTTATTAACCAGCCCAAATTAGTGTTGGCCGATGAACCAACAGGGAACCTTGATCCCGTGAATGCGGCAAAATCGATGGAGCTTTTATGTGAATTATGCAGGGAGTCGAAAACTACTTTATTTTTGGTAAGTCATGATGAAAAAGTAATTCAAAATTTTGACCGGCAAGAAAATTGGGAAGAATTAAGTAAGTCCAATTGTGTGAAGGGGGAAGTATGAGCAGTATACAAGCTCTTTTCGCACTTTGCACAAGGGGAGTGAGGCAATATGCATTTTCTTCTTTGGTGGCATCTCTTGCGATTGCGATGTCGGGAGGATTATTTTTAGGGACGTGGAAAATAAAAGAGGGTGCTCAAAATGCATTCACACTTTCATCTAGCGGTTTTGATGCAGTTTTGGGAGCCCGTGGATCCAAACTTCAACTCATTCTTAATGCTATTTTTCATCTGGAAGCTTCTCCAGGAAATCTTGAATGGGAGCAATACGAAATTATTAAAAATACACCGGGAGTGAAAGAAGCGTACCCATTGGCCGTAGGTGATAACTTTATGGGTTATCGACTCGTGGGAACGGAGCCTGCTTTATTTGATGAGCACGAATGGAAGGAGGGGGTTAAGTACCAGATTGAAAAAGGCGGAAGGCTTTTTTCCAGTAATGCGAAAGAAGCCCTTGTCGGAAATTTTGTAGCCAATAAATTAGGTCTCAAGGTTGGCGATCGCTTTCAACCATACCACGGATTAACTTTTCGGGAAGAAAGTAAGCATGACGAAGTGTATGTGATCGTTGGGATATTAAGTGCAACTGGAACTCCTGCAGATAAAGTAATTTGGGTTCCTATTAAAGGAATTCAGTTCATGGAGGGTCATGCAAGTGAGTATTCCACTTCAGTCAGTGCGGTATTGGTTAAATTGCGGGGAGCTGCTGGTTTTGCCTTGGAGATGAAGTATAACAAGCAGGGAAATCAAGCCACATTTGCATGGCCGATTGCGGCAACTCTTGCAGAATTTTTTGATCGTCTGACTTGGTTCGAAAAAGTACTAGAATGGATCGCTTACCTTGTTGGGAGTGTGGCTTGTTTAATTATTTTATCAGTATTACGAAATTCAATGAACGAAAGGAAGCGAGAATTTGCGATTCTCCGTTCCCTGGGAGCGAGTCGGTATTTTATTACGAATGTGGTCCTTGGGCAGTCCTTAATTATTTCTTTGGTTGGGGCTTTAGGTTCCTTTCTAGTTTATTTGGTAATGAGTGGAGTTGCGTCGCACTTCATCCGTGAGCAAACAGGTGTTTTATTAGATCCATTCAATTTTGATCTTACTTTTGTATATGTATTTTTGGTGATTGTTCTCCTTGGATTGATTAGTGGAATACCACCTGCCTGGATGGCATATCGAGTCGATATCAGTAAGAATCTTCGTCCCTCCAGTTAGTTACTCTTTCAGATTATTTATCGAGAGGTTTAAATCATAAGAACTTGCGAGAAATTACGACTAAGCTAACTTGAAAGTGAGATGCTACAAAAATTTTATTTATTTCTACTATCTATTTTTCTTTTCTCATGCGGAAAAGAGGAGGAAGAAGACGCTGCTCAAACCATCATTCCAATTGGGGAACCCATTATCGGAGAACCCATTTTAACTGTTGAAATTGATAGTAACGAATCCAATTTTTCTCTTTTAGATTCTATACCCGAACCTTTGGTCCCTGCGGATCGATTAGAGGAATCGATTGAGGAAGGAATTATTCTTAATGGTGTAGCTCAGCCCAGTGGGTCAGAAGATGCAAACGAATCAATTGCCAATCACTTGCCACCAATAGATGATAATAGTAAATTTGAACCCTTGGCCTTTCGTGATATCTCTGGATTTACTTATGATATTAATTGGGAGCGCGACGGGAAAGATTTCGATTTTACCTCTTACTCACAAAGGGTTCCCAAAAATCTCAGGGAGAAATCTGGCAAAACGGTAGCGGTCGAAGGCTTTATGCTTCCCACGGTAGTGGATGAAAACAACCTAGTGAAAGAATTTCTTCTTTTGCCAGATCAAATGAGTTGTTGTTTTGGTAAAAGTCCGGAGCCAAACGGTTGGGTAGTGGTTACTTCCTCTGAAGGCGTGGAGGTGTTGATGGACCAAATCATACGGGTCAACGGCAACCTTACGGTGGAGGAACGATGGGATGAAGAGTTTTTTGTGGGACTCTACCACATGGACTGTGAGGAAATTATTGGTCCATCCTTGTAAAAAGGATTACCCAATATAAGGTGCTACTTCTTCTTGGGTGCAGCTTTCTTTTTTGCCTTTTTGGCAGTCCCAACAGTGACCTTTATCATTGAATCAGGATCATCCACGGAACCATTGTCAGAACTGGAACCCAGTTTGATATTGTCCACAAATTCAATCCCTTCCACTACTTGTCCCCAAACTGTATACTGTCCGTCGAGAAAGGAAGAATTATCGAAACAAATAAAGAACTGACTATTGGCACTGTTTGGACTTGATGATCTTGCCATCGAGCAAGTTCCTTTCACATGTTCCCGTTCGTTAAATTCTTCTTGTAAATCAGGTAGATCAGACCCCCCTGTTCCCACTCGACTTGCTTTATAGTCTTTTGAATTACCATGCTCCACATCACCCGTTTGGGCCATAAAACCTTCAATTACCCGATGAAAGACAACGCCGTCATACTTGCCATCGTTTGCTAGTTTCTTGATTCTTTCAACATGTTTCGGGGCATCGTCTTTAAACAATTCAATGACCACCTTTCCATCCTTAAGTTCAATGGTTAAGGTGTTTTCAGGATCTAATTTTGCTGTTTTTGCTGCTGACATAACAAAGGGAAGCAGGAACACGAGCAACGCGAAATACTTCTTCATAATTTATTGGATTTAGAGTTTATGGTAATTAAGTTTAAAGATTGATATATCATCTCAAATCGTCCCGATGGTAAAGAGTGAAATAAAAAACTTTCAATCTTTCAGATGTATAAACGGTCGAAAAAACGAAAGTAGTTACGAAATTAAATTAATTGAGTAATGGGCTGCCCTTTATCAGATAAGGTAAATGGACGGCGAGTCGGAGAGTATACAATTTCGTCCAGAGGGAGGCCAAGTGTGAATGCAATGGTTGCATTAAAATCAGGAATCTCGACTTTTTGTTCAATCACTTCTCTCCCCTCTTTATCGGTTTTGCCCCAGACTTGACCACCTTTAATCCCTCCTCCTGCCAGCATGCATGAAAAAGCCTTGGGGTAATGATCACGGCCATCATTAACATTAATGTTTGGAGTGCGTCCAAATTCAGTTGCGAGTACAACTAAAGTTTCTTCGAGCATTCCTCTTTGTTCTAAATCTGCTAACAAAGCAGAAAGAGCCTGATCTAAAATCGCACTCTGTTCAGGAACTCGGGAAAAGTTATTTTGATGCGTATCCCACCCTCCAAGTTGAACTTCTACAAACCTAACTTGTCGTTCAACAAGGCGCCGGGCAAGCAATACGCCCTGCCCAAATCTATCTTCCCCGTAGGATTCTCTTGCCTGTGCAGTTTCTTTACTAAGATCAAATGCCGAGAGATCACCGCTCTTCATTAAACGAATGGCGTCATCGTACATATCCGCATAGGAATTTACTTTCGCAGAACTATACTTCTTCACGAATGCTTCATCAATCTTTTGAGAAAAATCGAGTCGTTTTTCAAAAGTATTATTAGTTAGTCCCGGGTGCATTTTACTGTTTCGCAGCCCGGCTTCAGGGTCTCCGATAGCAAGTGGTTGATGAGAGGAGGGAAGAAATCCAGAGAGCGGGTGCCGGCTTCCTCCATTTACGACGACCGCACCGGGTAGGGTAGGGTTAAAGCGACCGTCGAGCTTAGTCATCCAGGAACCCATGGTTGGATGTTTAATCGTCGCTCGTTGTGCATAACTAGTATGCATGAAATAGTTGCCTTGTTCGTGAGCCCCTTTTGTAGAACTCATTCCTCGAATAACAGCAATTTTCTTCGCATGGTTGGCAAGCAGGGGGAGGTTTTCTGCAAGGTGAATGTCTTCTGCCTGGGTTTTAATTGATTGTGTCGGGCCTCCAGTTTCGGTGCCGGGCTTGGGGTCGAAGGTATCAAGATGGGTCATTCCCCCTGACATGTATAGGTAAATGACATTTTTTGCTTTGGGGGCATGATTGAGTGGACGGTTTAATCCTAGACCAGCCCCCTGTAGCGATGGTGAGTTTGCCCAAGGTAAAATACTTACTCCCAGAAGTCCTTTGGCAGCTAAGCTCATAAAACGTCTACGTTCTAATTCGTCTGATTTTTCAATTGTGGTGCTCATGATTTTGTTGAGTTGAGTATTTTATTGAATGAAGGAAAATTGCCTTGTGTTCATTAATGACCAAGCGATACCACGAAAATCACGATCGTTGTAATAGGAAAGCTTTTGTTTTTTACCTTCGATCGAATTCAAATACTTTTTCTTTTTTTCAGGACTTACTTTTTTGGGGAGTGGTATCTGATAGGGAACCTTGGGAGAACTTGTTACCATGGCAAGGGATTGGGTAAGTTCTTCGGGTGAAGGATTTCGATTCAAGATGGAAAGAAAGAGAACCTTAATTTTTTCCTCAGAGGAATTTGCCTTGAGAAGATTTCTGGACAGCGGAGACTTTGGATCAAATAAGGCCTTGTAGAAAACTCCGTTGAGAAGAGTGAGTGCTTGGGGCACAGATGATTCGCTTGAGGAATTCTCGATGACCTCACGATCTGATTGGCCAAATTCTCGAAGAAAATGACCAGGAGGTGCAGGGGTTTCAATTTCTGAAGCCCGCATTAAATTTTCAGAATATCCCTTCCATCTGGTGTCGGTAGAAGTTTTACTTTTAGCACCGCGATAAAGAGATTGAGCATCAAATTCAGAACCCATTACCAAACCTGCAAAAAGGGATTTTTGTTCGTTACGTTTTTTTCCATATTCCCTTCTTAACATTGATACAGCCTGCCTGTCATCTGCTTCCTGCGCGTCACGAATTTTAAGCTGAATCTCATTCATAGTATTGTTGATCTGGACATTTTCTTTGGCCCCTTTTTTGGCGAGTTGAACGAATTTTTTCTCACTCAAGCCTTCAACCTTCTTTTGATAATTTGCAAAGTTCGCGAGTCGAAATTCAACTTTTGAGGAATCCGCTTTTCTCTCATCAACCTCGGGAATGGAAAGGGCAACAATCGAATCCCACAGTTGCTCGGCACTCATGCGCTTAAGGATAGGTGCTTCAAAATAATATTTTTCGACACTGGTAAGTTCACGACCCGTAGCCTCTCTTTCAAAGGCTTCCACATTGTGCAGGATCTTTTGAAATTCTTTAAGGTCATACTTCACACGAACCATGAGCGATTCCAGATGAGTTAATAATTCAGGAATGGAAGATTCAGAGTCGTCACGTAAATCGTCCACAGGTTCTATGATTCCACGGCCAAATACTTTCTTCCACATTCTATTGGAAATTACCTGAGTGAAGCGCGGATTATTGGTTGAGATAATCCATTGCCCATACGCATTAACGGGATTTTCTATTTTTTTATTCAGGGAGTCTGGTGCAAAAATAGGTTCTGAATTTACCAACGTTTTGGGTTTTGCATCCTCGTATTGGTAGTCATGGGGCAAGTTGAGTTTTTTACCAGTATGAGTGGCTCCATATCGAAGGGGTTGTACCATTTCCTGAATCGCCTTTCTGAGCACCTGTGCTTTTTGAGAATTCCCCAGCTTTCTTTTTTCAGTTTTGGATAAACCCTTCGTTTGTTGATAAAAATACTGTCCAATTTTCTTTTGCAGGTCCTGTCCCATACGGGTGGAAATTCCATAGGTAAAGGAAGCCATTTTGTAATATTCCATTTGAGTCCACTTATCAAAAGGGTGGTTGTGGCATTGTGCGCAAACCATCTGTGTTCCAAGAAAGATTTGAGCGGTGTTGGACATATTATCAAGGGGCATGCCTGTGTCCCGTAGGTAATAGCCAACAGCTCCGTTTTCCCATGGATATCCTTCTGCAGTTACTAAAGAATATGTCATCTGGTCAAAGGGTACATTTTGTACGACCTGTTCTTTTACCCAGTGATTATAAAGTTGACCGGCTTGTATCTGGTTACCGCCACGCATTCGTGATTTTAATCTAAGTAAATCAGCCCACCAGTTAAACATATGACTATCATAGCCTGAAGACTTTGTTAGTTTTTCAATAAGCTGAGATTTTTTTTGGACTGATGTGTTGGAGAGGTAGGAATTGATTTCGTCAAAAGTGGGAATTCTTCCAACCAAGGAAAGGTACAACCTTCTAACCAACGCGGACTCGTCTATCTTAGCAGGAATTTTGACCTCTCTTTTTTGGTATGTGCTGTTGAGAATTTTATCGATCGCTTTCGCTTCTGCTTGGATAATAGAAGGAGAAAATTTATCTTCAAGATGGTCTGCGCATAATGGGAACAGTAGAGAAATCAAAAAAACCAGGGGAGCAATAAATATAGTCTTCATAAAAATATCTAAACTATAAATTCTGGTAAAAAGTTTCACCTATAAAATAATAAAAATAAAGATTTTTATTCTTTAAGTTAGAGCTCTTTTACCTGTCTCAAAAACTTTCAGTTTTCAATTTAACCACCATCCATCGCAAAATATCGCTTGGAAATTATAGTGCTTAAAAAATCCTTCAGAAGGAACGGGAGAATGAAAATATAAAGTTTCGCCCACCTCCATTTAAGCCGGAACCATGTACTCGGTAGTCAACATTACCCAGGTTTTCCACCGCAAGGAAAACGGATGAACCCTCTCCCCATTTTCGCCCACCACTTATTCCGACTAACGCGTAACCAGGCGTTCCACTCGAGGGAATTCGGGAGGAATCAGTTTCATCTTTTAATGACAGATCATCCGCCTTCCCCACTGCCAAAATGGAAATGTCTCCCCACCAATTAGACTTTGGAGGACCATAACGGGTAACAAAATGAAACTGTGGGGGCATGAGCCGGGTGGTTACCCGATCCACTGGATCGTATTTTCGACCGCCAACGGTAATAGATCCAGTTGCGTTATTGTCTAGCAATTGTTCCACCTCTGAATCGATTAACGAAATGCGAAATTGGGAGTTCCATGAAGGAGACCAGTCGTGCCCAACTTGAATTTCCAATCCATGAATAAAGCCGTTTGCATTGGCTTTTAAAACATCTGATTTTCCAGATTCAATTGGCGAGCGTACAATCATATCATTAATCCAAGTATGATAATAGGAAGCTTCCCAATTCCATGAATCGGAGCTTCCCTTGAAGCCCATTTCTGCTTGTAAGAAACTTTCTGAATCAAGTGAGGTATTTGGCCGTTCTATTGTACTAGTCTCATCCGTGGAAGTAAGGTCATATAAACTAGGCGGGCGAAAGCCCTCAGACAGACCCAAAAATAAAAAGTTATCCTGTGTGATCTCTCTGCTTGCCCGTATGCTCCCAATCAATTCCTTATAATTTTTTTTCTCGGATGGTTGCAGAGTCGAAGAATCGCTGTTCTTGAGATAATAGCGATCAAGGTCAGCCTGTATTGAAGAATAACGTATTCCTGGCTCAACACTCCAATCTCCAAATAGGAAGTTGTTACTTAGGTAGAAAGCAAATCGGTCATAGTGGGCATCTGCGGCAAGAGGGCCTTGGACTAATTCCGCACTCTTTATTTGTGAGCTATTAAACTTGTAACCACCGGAATGCAGGGATTCTCTTTGCCATTCTGCACCGTATGCCAGACGTCCTCCCCATGGATCATCGGTTTCAAATCGGGAGGAAAAACCGAGATCTTCGAGTCCGAAATACTGAAAATCTCCACCAGTAGCCAAGCCGCTTACTGACCCTTTCATCCGGTTGCGCTCCTGTTCATGTTTATGTAGACTCAGTGTAAGCAGACCTGCATCGGCTAATCCTCCAGCATTTTCCCAGGAAAATTTACCGTAAGAAAGATTTCTTTCCTGATCTAACCGACGCCAGATTTCTGAACCCGGAGTGAGTCCCCCCCAAGTTAAACCATTAATCGTTTTATGGGTACGGGGGACATCATCCATAAATACATTTTGGAATCCAATAGTGAATCGGGTATCTTCATTCAATTTACGGGACAATCGAAACTGGGAACCTCTGGAATCGTAGCCAGTATTTTCCTGCATACCGATATCCCTGCCCCCCTCAAGATCTCCGAAAGAACGTTCAATATGGGATAGTTCGGCAAACCAATCTGGTGTAGAGAAATTCCCTTTTAATCCTGCGGTCCATGAATGTTCAGCGGATGAAAGCCGGCTGATGAACTGACCGTTATG
>JABGUO010000308.1 GCA_018646565.1 Opitutia bacterium
AGAGTTCCAAGAGGCCGGACAAAACCTTCCGCTTCGATTTGAGAACCCATGAGGTCGATAATCATTTCTTTCCAGAATTCGCTTTTGTTCGTAGTCTGCCCACCGGTGGTGGCCACGCAGGTCAACCGGGTGGATTCCCGCTTAATGGGATCCTTGCTCTTGGGTTTTGCCATATCATCCGAGAAGGCCAACCACATGCAGATTTGAGCACCCGCTGAGCCACCGAATGCAGCAAATCTCGACTTATCAATGTTCCACTCCCCTGCCTTGGAACGCATAAATTGCAGGGCCCGCCGGGCATCATGGTGGGAAGTGGGCAACGGCGTGTCGATGCTCAGGTAACGGTAATTAATCGACGCAACGGAGATACCAGCCTTCAAGAGCTGGCTCAAAATATCATTACTCAATTTTTCCTTACTGCCTGCACGAAAGCCCCCGCCATGGATATAGATTGCCAATGGAGTTGGCTGATCGCTCTCCGCCAACCAGATGTCAAAAATATTACGCTCATCTTTCCCGTATTTCACATTGGCATGAGTTGGCGTTCTTTGTTCTTTCTCTTGATTAGTCTTCTTGCCTTGCCCTAGGGATCCTTGCTTTTTTGCTCTCGTACTTGCAATGCGAACGACCACCTCCAACTCCTTTTCAGATAGATCCCCATCCCGATCTGAGTCCGACCTTGGGAATCGTTTTATGATCATCTTTTTCATCGCTACTTTTTCAGCATCGGACAATGTACCGTCTCCATTACGATCCGCCTGCGGTTTGATCTTCAGGATTTGATTGTCCAAAGGACTCCCGAAGCTATTAAATGAACCGATAAAAAGGGAAACGAGTGTGAGGACTACAATAGCATGAATTTTCATAAATTAATTTGTTGGTTTGTTGAGTACAAAATAAGAAACGAAATTAAGCGGAAAAAGTTTCTTTTTATTAGCCCGCTTTCATATTACGACTTCTAAAATTGACCGAAGGTATAAAATTAAAGTTTGCAGGATACACGCAGCTGTAATGGGTCGACACGGGGCTGACCGCTGCCCTCATTAAAAGAGTAGCAACTCGGCTTTGAACCTTCCGATTTCTTCTCCAAGCTCCTCCGGAATCAAACTCTTAATGGATGGAATAATTTGCTTCACTTACTCCTTTTCAAGTTTCTTTTCCGCTTTCCTTTTAATGTCTGGTTGGAATAAAACACACCGATCACCCGGGTATCTTTTCCCTTTAACCCGGAACCGGCAAAATTACCCCCTGGGATTCCATCCGTGTCCATCATATTACAGGTCATCACATAACGGTTCAATTCCGGGATGTATGCAATATCCGGATCCTGAATTCGATAGTTATCCCAGTCGTCCACTTCATCGGATCGGGGAGTAATCGCCAGCCCCAAAAATTGAAAAGGTTTACTCAGACTTTCTGAACGCCACGCAGTCACCTTATAAGGACTTCCCTTTGACTCCCGATCACAGAAAATGTAATAACTCCCTTGAATCTTAGCAATAGTGGCATCCCCTACCCCATACTTGTGACCGCCATCGGGATTTGGATCCACTGCCTTCGGGTTTACCATTTCCCAGTCACCCAGGCCAGTTTTCGATGTAAAATGAGCGAGGCTGGTTCCATCCGGACCATGTGGAAAATGACCATGCTCCCCAAACATATGAAAAATTCCATCTTCATAAAAGATTCCAATATCATCGCATTGTTTATGCGGAAAGGAACCGGATACTTTCCACTTGCCATTGGATTTCTCGAGGGGGCCCGAATAAGTGTACACTTTCCCACCCTCAAAGATGTAGTAAGTGCCATCCACTTTGACACCGTCATCATATTCATAAAAGTTTCCGATTTTGTACTGATCGGTGACCAGTTCCCAGTCTGCACTGCTCCAGGAAAACTTTTTACTTCGCCATAAATGAGCATACTGCGGTGTATGACTAATGATCAGGTGGTAAGGATAATCCAGTTCCGGTTCCACAAATAAAACGGAATCATGATTATTTCCCTTGGTGGTTGTAAATACATTAGCATCTGCCGGGCGATGCCATCCCACCCATGGGTCTTTAAAAGCAGATTCCTTCTTTCCATGGACCCAGAAAGAGACAGATCCCATTACAAAAAACCACCCACAGATTAAAATCCTACTATTCATCTTCATCCTCTTTATTTGTATTGATTGAGTAAACCATAATGAAAGGAACCAATATTTTCTCCAAGAAAACAAGCTTGGAATGACAAATGAGACTAAAAAGTGAAGTGGTTATTTGTTGTTAAGGGCAAAAACCAGCAAGTAAATACAAATAGCTATTTCTTCAGGACAAGTTCAATGCCCTCATCGGTTATTTTGATCTTTCCTTGTTTATAAAGCCCACCAATTGCCTGCTTAAACACTTTTTTACTCACTTGAAATTCCTTCTTTATATCCTCAGGGGGACTTTTATCACCAAATTTTGATTTTCCACCTGAATCTTCCAGGTGCTTTAGAATCTTGTCGAATGTTGAATGTACATGCCTGCCTTTGTCCGGCTGTAATGAAACATCAATCCTGCCATCCTCACGAACACCAGTTATGTACCCTTTGAGTTTTTGCCCTTCCTCATACTTTTCATACACCTGATTATTATAGACTAAACCAGTATATTGATCATTGATCGCTACCTTGAACCCTAAATCCGTAAAAGCATAAATCTCGAGATCCACTTCCTCCCATCGAGCAAATTCATCCGGATCAACGTGTTCGATTAAATAATCATAATTATTTTCCATTTATTGGTAACTATAACAAATCGAGAGACATTAGAAACACTGATTTTATATTTATTGACCCTGTCTAGGACAATATTCAATTCAGTTACAACATTCTATTCACTCGATAGAAGATTTCGACTTCCACTGAGAAATAAACAACTCGACTGATGACCTAACAATGTCCGCAATCCGACTTACGACACAACTTGTAGTTTCGGTAATGAGCACTGGCTAAGAATAAACCACCCAACGAGTTGAGAATGGTAGTAAGATTCAGAAAACCTCCTGCACCTTGCTGGGAACATGTAGTACAAATTCCATTAGCGTCTAACGAATGCCCCGTATAAAATGAATATTGGTAAACTGCAATAAATAATATAAACGCCAAACCAGTAATACTAAGTCCCGCTACCACTTTGTCCTTATGCTTACGACAACCCATAAACACTGCAAGAGAAGTTGTGGGAACGACTAAAAAGACCATCCATAAATGAAAATTTTCATGAACCCAAAAAGTGGTGGAAATAATCGGAAGCAAGGCAAGTAGAATCGGGGTAAGTAAACAGTGCACAGCACAAATCACCGACATACTGATCGCCAGTGAATCCAACCAACCATGGCTGTGACATTTGACTGTTTTAGTAGAACTACTCATTTACAAAGGATTTATAATAGATACTTATTTTATTCTGTAAATAGAGAATGCGATGCGGACTAAAGTTTCTCTTTATTTACCAATCAAAAAAAAAGGGGTGAACTATCAATACGGATACGAAATGTACTTAAATACGACCCTTATCACTTTTCCCGTTTCTGAAATGAGATTCATGCTTTGTCGATTACTTCTTTCCTTATTCGTAACTAGGTAAATTCTTCTGCTGTGCATGCTTTTGAATAAAGTCAGCGACTCTTGTTGGATTTGGATGGTCAAAATGATGGCCTTTTACTCGAGGACCCTTTTCGATCTCAATAACCTCGATCTCTCCCTCCAAACTCCGATATCTCTCGGCTAGAATCAGTGTATTCTCGCCCGGGGGAACAATACGATCATTCATCGTAATAATATGCAGTAGCGGTATTTTGGCCTTGGCAATGGGTGCCAGAACATCAATTGGGTTCTTTCGGTATGCAAGAGCCTGCCCTTCAGTAAATCCGTACTGCTTCAAGAGATTCTGCCATGTCTTCTGATCTCCGGTTCCGCGTCCCTGCCCCAAGGGCCAACTCTTGAAATCACATACGGGAACATCCGCATATATACAGGCCACTCGATCAGGGTGCCTTGCCGCCCAGGGGTATACAAAGAGTCCTCCGCGACTGACCGCTTCAAGTGCCACTTTGCTGGCTAAACCATGCTGCTGGGTCATGGTTTCATAAAATTCGTCCCAGTACTTCATCGCATGAGGGGATCCCAGCATACCATTGGTATTAATGTACGCTATGTGAAAACCGCGATCAAGAAGAAGAACATCTGCCTCAGAGTGATAACCGGGAAACCTTGCTCGCCAAACCCAATATTTCTCAGGTGCGGTTTTTTTTGGAACCACAACAAAACACGCCTTTTCACCCACCTTGAAATCAAAACGCTGATAATCTTTCCATAAGGAAGGTTTCCCTTTCCAATCATTTGCAAAAGTTAAAACCCCATGCGAGTGGAGTAAAATCATCAAGGAGATTATTCTTAATATACTCAATTTTTTCTTATTTTTATATTCCCAATCACAGCATTCCCCGATTCAGCACTTCAGACCACCGTTGAAGTAATTCAGGCATTTCTTGCTAATTTAGTCATGGTTCTAACTACCCAAAATGTTTACGTTCACCCATATTTTCCCGCTTCGCCCCGATTTCATTGTTGGCAATCAAGGAAATCAGTCCTTGCTGTGTCCTTTGAATCCCAAGGATGCATCGACCACTTTGCCCAATCGAACAGGAGTATGAGCCTTCTTCGCACAGGCAGCCACTTTCTTAATAATATCGGGAAATTGGGTAGCTACATCGTGAAGCTCTTCAATATCCTTACTCAAATCATAAAGCTCAAATGGCAGGTTTTTATTGGGTCTGATCGCTTTCCAATCATTCATGCGAAGGGCAATACTTTTCTTGTTTTCCCAATATAGATACTCATGGTTATTTTGTTTTCGGCTGGTAGCCTTCTCTCCGAGCAAGGTAGGTAAGATTGAAATACCATCGGTATCCTTTCGTGGGGTTGCATTAGCAATTTCTGCGAGTGTTGGCATGACATCTGGAAAATAGCCCAAGTGTTCGGAAACGGTGCCTGCTTTGATTTTGCCTGGCCATCGAGCAATAAAGGGGACCCTGATTCCGCCTTCATAAAAATCGCCCTTCCCTCCCCGGAAACGTTCACCCGTCTCTGGATTCAGGTTAGGAGCCAGGAATCCATGGGGATATTTATCACTTTTAAAATAGGTCTTCCCGCCGTTATCGCCGGAAATGAAAACAATGGTATCATCGTCGATCCTCAATTTTTTCAGCAAGTCCATGATCTCGCCAATTTGCCGGTCCACCATTTCCACCATGGCAGCATACATTTGGGCATCATGAGTCCCCTTTTGATTCGCGGCATCCCATTTCCTGTCTTTGTACTTTTTCCATGCGGGTTCATTGTCAGGCATTGTCCAAAAACCATGAGGGGGCGTCCATGGAAGATAAGCAAAGAAGGGGCGATCCTTGTTCTCTCGAATAAAGTCCAGACTGTCCTTAAAGATCAGGGAATGTGAAAAGGTTTCGCCCTTAAGAAAGTCTCCAGTATTCCCTGCGAGTGGTACCTTCTTACTGTTGCGAATGAGATATCTTGGATAAAAGGTATGGGCGTGAGTCTGATTGTAATAACCAAAGAAGACATCAAAACCATGCTTCTCGGGTACACCTGTCGTACCTACATCGCCAAGCCCCCACTTGCCGAAACCACCAGTTGCATAGCCGGCGTCCTTGAGCATGCTGCCGATGGTCACCTCATTCGCACGCAAGCAACCGGGTCCGCGAACGGTCGTATGGCCGGTATGCTGCCCAGTTATCAGCGTACTACGCGTGGGGGCGCAGACACTGGCGCCAGCCAGAAACTGCGTAAAACGGATCCCTTCGGATGCCACCTTATCGATATTTGGCGTATCCAATATAGGATGCCCCATGACCGATGATTCGAAATAACCCCATTCATCCAGCATGAAGTATATGATATTTGGTTTATTATCTTTGGTGATTGGAAGAGGAATATTGGTACTCTTGGGAAGAGCATTCAAGTTCACCCTCAAGCTATGCTTTTCCAACAAAGGCTTTAAGGCCTTGGCCCAAACAAGATATCCCTGCTCATTGAAGTGTAATAAGTCCTTGTTGTAGAATGTTTTATTCTGCTGACCTTTTTCAGTTGTAAAAAAGGGATTCAAATCAAAATGAGATACATATTTACCATCTGCAAGTTGTGGCAACATGGCATTGACCGACTTTGCTCTCTCAAAGGCAGGGCCCGCCTTTCTCGGAAAGATAGAGAAGATCACGATTTTCGACTTAGGCAGGCGAGCTCGCACTTCGCTTACAATGGCCTGGATTCCTTCAAAGACATCCTGCGGTTTGTCCGGTGGATACGCTTTTTTGTTCTCGTGGATGTTGTTGGTACCGATCATCAGGGTCACAATCTTGGGAGAAATTCCATCAAGTGCCCCATTTTCAATGCGCCAGAGAACATTCTGCGTGCGATCACCGGGAAAACCAAGATTGAGCAGATTACTCCCTTCAAAAGCGCCTGGGTATTTGCTCCACGAATGAGTGATGGAGTCACCGATCATTACATAATCGATCTTTGCGTTTTTTGCCTCCTTGAGTTTCTCTTGGTGTAGCCTCGGCATGAACTTTTTCAGAGGCGATGGCACGGGAATGACCGTTGAGAGCTTTTCTCCAAATGCTGCGGAAGACATCCAGAACGATAGAAATAATACCGCAAGAAGGAGGGAGTTCTTTAAATTCATGACAATTTTTTTAATAACCGGTTTTCAGGAGTTAGAGGGAAATAATTACTGATAATAAATAACTCAAAAACGACTTTTTAGGACAACAGGGTTTTTGGTAGAAAATAATCAAGATTTAAGAGTGCATACAGATTTCCTTTATTGCCTTATTTTTTGAGATTACGAGAAAAGACGATTTCTGCCCAAACGGATTCGTGATCGGATAGCGGCTTTCTCAACTCAATGATGCCCCCATCGGTTACCTTGGCACCGGGAACCCTCTTCTATAAAATATGGACGATCACCCCTAGATTCATTTTCGGATCTAAGGCATTGTAGTATATTCCTTGGATAAATCGATTTTCAGGTCTTTCCAGCTCGGTCTAAAACCTGATTTTTTTAGCATCTTTACAGCCACATCACCCATATTGTTGTTAAAATCTCCAAGCATGATGACATAGACATTCTTTTCCTTTTCCAATCATTTATGCGTAGGGCGATACTCTTCTTGTATTTCCCAATACGGATACTTGTATTACTTTGTTTTTGGCCGACAGTCTTGGCTCCGAGCAAAGTCACATCCCATGCTTGCTTTGAATAAAATTCCTTATTCACTTACCTCTAGCTGAGTGATGTTCTTCAGCCAGGTAAATCGTCCCCAGTTTCTATTACGAGGCACAATCGGTAATTCTTTTTCCCCTAATTTTGTTTCAATCATAATCTTGGGACCACCCCGTTCAAGGTCGGGAAAAGCTCGCGTAACAAAACCATCCGGTGACCAAGTGGGGTCATCTCCACGCTCGATTCCCCACCTTTTCTTTCCATCGCTGCTGACCACCCAGACAGAGAAAGTTGCCAAAATTTGCTGATCCCTTTTCGGGTTTATAATTAAAGAATCACCGACCTTACTTGCTTTAGCCCTTCAAAAATATCTGAATGCGATCACCGTTTTGCGTGTGCTTGGGGTCGATGCATCGCAGCTCAAGATCGGCTGTTGTTTCAGTTAGGTTCATATCCACCCAGCCATGGGCATGGCCTTTCCCAAAATAGTAACTGACAGGTGGTTGAGAGATGATATGGATAGGTTCCTCCACTCTCTGCTGCCACTCATGAGTATGCCCGTGTAAAAAGGCCTTGGCATGCTTTCTCTGGGCAATCAGTTTTAACAACTTTCGACCTTCAGGCATTCCCCTGCTTGGGCGTATTCCGCGAGTGGGCAATGGGTTGTAGTGTGCAAATACAAGAGCGGGCTTATCTTTTCGTTGGTCGAGTTGTTGAGCCAGCCATTCCAACTGTTTGTCCTCCATGGTTCCTCTTTTCCCGGAGTCCAGCAGGATAAGGTTGGCATGGGGGAGTTCCAATACATCCGCATGGATACCTAATTGTTCTTTCTTGATAAAAGGGAGCAATTTCCAAAGTTTTTCGCGGGTGTCATGATTACCAATGGTTATGTGAATGGTGATGCCCGCTTTGCGAATGGGTTCAATCAGTCGGAGAAATTCTTTGTACTCTGCTTCCGTGCCACGGCTGAGAGCGCAGTCCCCATTTATAATAAGGTTGGCGGGTCGCGGATTCAGGCCGATCACTTCCTTGGCTGATTGAACAAGGCAATCTGCCATATTTACCCACTCGTGCTCCTCTTCCTTAACTGGGGACCCTGGCCATTTCGTACCAGGGTAGGAATGTTTTGGATCATCGCTGATATGGGTATCCGCAAGTAGAGCAACTCGGTTGGAGTCAAAGGTTGGCTGCTTTGCCACCACATGAGATTTGATCCATGCTCCGCCCGTGAAGGCGAGCGAACCTCTGATAAAGTTTCGGCGGGTGATAGGTGCTAGTGTGACGGGCATGGTTTAATTCCTTTTATTGCTTACTTGAAATTCTTCGGGAAGCTGAATTCTGCCCAGACCGGTTTGTGGTCAGACAGGGCTTTCTTTAATTCAATGATTCCACCTCTGGTCAACTCGGCTTTTGACTTGGTGCTGTAAAAAATATGATCGATCACTCCGCTGTTCTTTTTGGGATCCAGTGCATTGTAAGTAAACTCCTTGGATACAACAATTTTTAGATCCTCCCATGTTGCCCGCATGCCTGTTTTTTCAATTTTCTTGAGAGCATGATCACCCATCTCGTTATTAAAATCTCCGAGCACAATAATCCGTTCAGCTTTATCTTTGGGCAGAATCTCATTGGCCAACCGGTAGGCGTGGCCCGTATCATGACTATCTGTCGAACGGCAGATATGGAGGGAATAAAAAGAAATGGGAATGCCATCTATTTGAGTGACTGCCTGGACCACCGATGCCGGGTTCCATGAACGCTTTCGCTGAACAGTGAGTTCATGCTCAACCGTGCTTTGCAAGGGTGTCCGGCTCAGGATGGATTTGTATTTGTCCTTATGATTTGCGGATGAAATTTTGCCCACAAAAGTGTGCTTCATGCCCAAGACTTTGCCTACGCGAGCGGTCCAATCCCCATCCGGGACTTCGTTAAATCCGATGATGTCCAAATTGTAGGGTTTGAACATTCTGCCAATTTCCTCAGGTGAAGCATTTTTCCCAAACTCCACATTGTATGCGGCTACCCGCACGGAAATGAATCCATTTGAATTGGCTGAGAAGAGGGAGCTAACAGCGAGCAATCCAGATAGGGTGATCGCAATGAGAATAGGTGTTTTTTTCATAAGTTCATCCTTAGATTCATTCTTTCAAATTCCTTAAGTTATAAATCAGTACTGTGGGATCGGATATTAGAAGGTCTCTTTTTCGATGAGGTAGCCGTCCTTATCCCATGTTGATTTCAACACTGGCTTGCCATCTTTGAAGAGAGTGTCTACCCATTTCAAACCAGACCGATAGTATTGCTTATAACTGGTTTGCTTGCCGTTGATGTATTGACGTTCCCAACTTGGGCGTTTCGTACCGTGCCAACCGATCGTCTTTCCATGAAGTTTGCCGTTCAAGTAAGTTTCTTCATTCGCGATGGAACCATCATTACATAATAGGATTTTCTTACTATTCAATTTGCCGTTCAAAAAACGAGTTTCCCATCCAAGTGATCCTTTGCGTTTTAGTGAAAACCCGGCAAAGTCCACGATCGAGAGTGCATCATCCCGCCATTGATCGGGCATGACCAGAAGGATGTCCGGCTGTTGGTCTGCTTGCTTTGCATGCAGGAACGGAAGCAAAATTGCCATCGCGATAATTCCAAGAATGCTTCGGTTCCTCATCTTCTATTAAAACAGAACTAGTGGGAGATTTCTAATTCACACCATACCCATGGATGGTCGGATAAACATCCGTTCGATTTTACATTGTCCTTGTTTTGATTTTTGGGTCCCCAGTCTCTACCGGTTTGCAAAAGTTTCATCTTATTTTTGGTACTGTAGAGAATGTGGTCGATGGATTTTTCTTTGGTCGAATTTTTCATCTTGGTCTCCTTCAACATGGATTGCATGACCAGACCCTCGGTCCATTCGTTAAAATCTCCTCCGACGATTACATCATAGGATTCCTTTTCCGCATTTATATGTTCTGCGAGGGCTTTATGTTTGGATCCTTCCCAGGCAACGGATGAGGTGGGTGCTTTGTTATGGTGTGCAAATCCAGGAAGATGGAGGGAATACAAAGCGAGCTTCCTTCCTCCGATTTCTGTTTCGGCACGCACCGCACTGGCACGTTTCCAACCGCTTCCTTCCACCGAGATGTCCATGCCTTCGCTAAGAGGGGTTCGGCTAATAATGGATTTGAACTTGCCGCCATAATTGCCGGTTGGGTCTCCCCACTTGGGAGACTTGTGACCCGCAGATGAAACGGTGCCGACATGGACATGATCCAGACCGAGGGCATCTGCCAGGCGTTGAGACCAGTCTTTTACCTTCTTTCCACGGTTCACTTTGGGCACTTCACTGAGTAAAACGATGTCCGGCTTGAGTACCTTAAGTTCCTGGGCGATTCGTTCAGGCGTGGCCCATTGTCCACAGGCAACATTGTAAGCAATCACCCGAAGTTTGGTGGGATTGCTTGGGTCTCCCTTTGCGGAATTCGCAAACAAGCTGAAGGAAAACCCTGAAATCAGGAGCCCCGCCAAGAGTATGGTTTTTGGTAAGTTGGTTTTATTCATTAGTTTTTCTTTTCGTTGTAAACTTGCTGGATCCAGGCTGTGGCGGCGGTGGGCACCAGCTTATGCCCCCCATCAAAAATGGTGACCGTTGCATTACCTGACTTTCTAGTAAAGAGAGGTTGCTCCTTGCCATAGCTTGGATCTGGGGGGGCGGTTTGCAGATTTGGAGGAACTTTTCTCTTCTTCACAAAGTAGGTAATATCCTCCTTAGGTATCCGGTCTTTCGCCGCCGCCAGTTCATTAAAGGCGAGCAGTGAATGACTGATGGGGACGATCTTCTCCTTAATCCCCGCGTGGAGATGCAGGGTCGTCCCCTTGGCATTGCTCAGAAATGTAATGGGGGAGCGTTTTGCATACTCCGCATTAACCGCCGGGCTATCTCCCGGGGCTCCGCCGCATGACTTTTCCAATGCTTCGACATGCTTTCCCTGCGCGTGCCAGGCCGCCAAGTCCGAGATTGGTACCCAGGCAGAAACTCCGGCCCATATCTCAGGATGGTGTCCCGCCATGACCAATGCAGTGTAGCCACCCCCGGAAGTGCCAACAAGATAGATCGCGGAGTGATCAACTTGAGTGGTTTTCCTGGCATACTCCACCGCACTTACAATATCTGCCACTACCAGCTTGGACCCGGTTGCTTCCGGCCGATTGTTGGGCCCCCGGAAGTCTGGGTGGATATACGCCCACCCATGCTTAATGCACCATTGCTCAATGGCTTTGTGGTACTTTTGCTTGTAGTTCCCGGACCAGGTATGAAGAGCCACCATCAACGGTACGGGCTCTTTGGATACGGGCGCATAAAACATCGCCGGCTGCTCGGATTGATCGGCCGAGCTTTGGTACTTAATTTCTTTTGCTCTTGAGCCATATACGGTGGTGGATAATGCCATCACCAACACAAAGATTAGTTTCCTCATAGATTGTCCTTTTTTTAATGTTCAAAGATGTGCGGTTGTAGCTTGCCGGTTTTCCAGGAATGCGTACCAAAAACTAGTTAGCATTGGTTAGCGTAAAGGTCCCCACCACTGCACGGTGGTCGGAGGGATAGGGGCTTACGACAAGGTCAGCATTCTCTTCGTTTTCTCCGAGGATCTTTACCTCTTTTACTTTTAAGCCTTTGCCCTTGAAGTAGACAAAATCGATACGGTCATGATGAGTCCGGGGATCACCAACTTTGTAAGCAGGAGACCAGGTGATGCCAGGGTTTTTCATCTCGTCCGGATAGATTGTGCGGTACGAATCATTAAAGCCAGCCCTGGCCATTTCAGTGGAAGTGGGGTAAGCGACTTTGATGGGGTGGCGTCCGGCGTTTGCAGCGGCTTCAGTCCAGTCCAGATGGGAAGGTTCATTAAAATCTCCTACCACAAAAACGGGTACATCTTTATCGGTTATAGACTTTACCTGTCTGAGTACTTTTGCAATTTCTGCACCGCGTGCCTTTTTGGCCCATTCAATGGCTTCAGCTTCGGTCTTAATGAAAGTGATGTTATTGGTGTGCTTGTGCCATTTCGGGCGGATCTCCAGCAACTGATAGGGCTGGTAGGGATGGGAGGAAAGATGGACATTAAAAACATAAGCATGCCTGCCCGAATCAAGTTTTATTTTTATTCCACTGTGGAGTGACTCGAGAATTTCATATCGGGTCAAAATGTTGGACCCTTTGCCCCCGTCATGATTCCACCCGAGCAACTTGGCAAGATCCTCCAAGGTATCCCCCCTGGGTGATCGGGTCTCCTGTATCCCGACAATGTCGGGTTTGGCCAACTGGATCCCCTTGGCCGTTTGGGATAGGGGTTGTTTGTTGCAGACAACGCCACCGCGGTGGATGTTGTAGGACATCACCACAATGCTGTCGGCAAACAAGGCGGGGAATAGACCAATTAATGCCAAGGATTTTATTAATAGGGATATAGTTACAATTGTTGTTTTTCTCATTTTTTTTAACGGGTAAATTTGGTTTCCTCCACCAATGGTCCTTTGATCACTTTTACTTCGAGACTATTTAGATCTAATTGATACTTTGAATTCCTCTCGTTGGTGATGATTAGGTTATTGCCCTGAACGGTGATGCTTTTAATGAAAACATCCTGAACATCTCCTTCAAGATCGAGATCGTATTTCACTGAATAGATCTGACGGCTCCAGATTAATTTCCCACTCTTTAGATTACGGGCTTCGATGAAACCCATCTGCTTATGGGTGCCGTTTCGGTGCGGGGCCGAATATTCGATGTTTCCCACTGTGTCCGGCAACACCTCTGCAGGTACCCCACGCCTGGCCTCGGCCAGCAGTGTCGCCAGGAGTAAAGAGGAGATAAGGGAAAACTTTTTAATAATTAGTTGGCGTGGGTTAACTGGCTGAGCTTCCAGGTCTTATCGGTATTAATCTTTTCGCCCCTGCCGTAAATGATGCGGACACGGGCGGTGGGATCGTCAACGGTGGTGTCGAAATCAATGGTGGCAAAGCTCAAGTCTTTACCATTGGTAATCCCCGAGGACATGATTTCGATCATGGGATAGCCCACCCGGTCGGACTCATGATGCTCCCAGACCAAGGATTTGTGCATGTCGCCACCGATATACATCACTCCCGAGATCTCATGTTTTTTGATGGCGTCAAAAAGTCGGTGCCGCGAAAAGCTAAAGATACGCCATCCATCCACCTTGCTGTGGTCAAGCACACTACCGGAGGCAATGATTTTGAACTTAGCTTTGGAATTTTTCAGCCCTTCCAGTAGCCATGCAAACTGGGCATCACCCAGCATGCGTTTTTTGTCATCATCCGGTAATTCGTTGGGCGATCGATGGTAGCGGCCATCGACCACAAAGAAATCAACATCTCCCCGTGAGAATTTAAAAAAGGCACCCGGAGTGTCGGATGTGCCGGATGGTGGATTGGGCCATGCCTGCTTCCAACCGGCCAGAGAGAACTCTTTTCCCTTGGCAGTACCATCAGAATTGTTGGGGCCAAAATCATGATCGTCCCAGATCGCATAGGTGGGAACCTGCTGTAGTACCTTGGCAAACTCCTTTTCCCTGCGGTATTTTAAATGGTGTTCCAGTTGCACCGTCGGATTTGTGGTGTCTGCATAGTGAGTGTCACCCACTGTCAGGTGTAGGTCTGGCTGCTCCCCAAGAAGGATATTCCAGGAGCCTTGGGGTCTTCCAATTTTCATACAGGAGGTAATCGCCAACCTAAATTCAGTGGGTGTACCCTCGACGGGTGCAGTCTTGAAGTAACCTTTCCAATTTGGGTCAGTCTTTCCATCTATGGAAACCTGATACTGGTAACGGGTATCGGGGGACAGACCATTCATGGTCGATTTGAATATCTGCCCGGAGACCTTTGCTGCCTGGTTGGATAGTGCAGTGAGTTTACCCGTCTTACTATACTTCTTGGATGAACCTTCGGCATGATAGCTGAAAGAGCACTTGGACTTGGCAGGAGCGTACATCCATAGGGTTACTTCATTGGCCCGGACATCACCTGTGATTGGGCCCGCAATTTCAGGTATGGCCTGGGCAAAAGAAAAGGGCAGAAGAAGAAAAGCGATTAGTAATTTTGGACTCATTATTTTTGTTTTGTAGTGGAGGGCGAATTTAAAGAGGCAATGAGGTATGTTGTGGCGTCATTGTGTTTTATCTTTTTGGCACCCTTATAGACCAGTTCACAACTCAAACCGAGTTCCTCGCAGCGTTCCTGAAGTTTCAGCCCGAAGTTAGCGGTGTGGGTGGGGTCTTTCTGAGGTTTGCCGATAGCCGGGGGGGGTCCTTTGTAATGCAGGTAAACGGGTGGGTCGTCTGAACTGGCCAATAGGTAGGGTGAAAACTGCTGTATCCAGGGCAGGATGTTTTTCCGCTCGGCCAGAAACTGGTCAAAACTGTTCATTCCAAAAGCATGCCCGCCATACTTGCTGTTGGGGGTCCAGTCTTTCATTTGCTGAGGGTCGGCAGTGGTTTGTGCATTATTGACCGCGGCACAATAGAGACGGGTTGATTCACGGGCGATTGGGTCATCACTTTTGGGATCGGCAAGGTCATCGTGGTAGAGCAACCACAGACTGGAGCAGGCACCAGCGGAACCTCCTGCCGCGGCAATGCGTGTCTTGTCTATATTCCACTCAGCTGCCTTGCTACGGACAAACTGCAAAGCACGGGCCGCATCATACAATGGCACTTTGACTGGTGGGTTTATACCGTTGGCCTGGCTTGTATAACGATAATTGATTGCTGCAACCGAGATTCCTTCTCTGAGTAATTTAGGTGCATCGACAAAACGATTCAGCCTTTCCTTGCTTCCGTTCTTCCAACCCCCGCCGTGGATAACGAATACGAGTGGGGTTGGTTTATCTGAAACTGCTTTCCAAAAATCAAGTACATGGCGCTCGTGCGTACCGTAGGGCACTTCACTCAATGTAGGCTTGGGGATGGTATCTGCATACTGTTCCTTTTTGCCAGTCTTGCTGGCATTGCGTGCATAGGGTTGCTTCCCCTCTGTGGGTAAGTTCAGCAAACTGGCGAAACCTAAGAGCGTGATTAATGAGAAGTTTATATATTTCATGTCTTCAAGATTTGAAGGGATTAACGGGTGAATTTTCCTTTTTCAATTTCTGCTAACCTTTTTTCCATACGTTTTATCCGTCCGGAATTACTTGATTGCAGATTCGTTTTTTGGGCCAAATCTTTGGCGAGATCAAAGAGCAGGACAGGGTCTTCAAGGGTGTCTCCCTGCCAATAGTCCTGATACCATTCGGGCTCCCCAGTTATACCGCCACGCCTGAGGTATGCCCAATCCCCCTGACGGAGACCCAACTTTCCATTAGCCGCATGGTAGACCAATTCGGTTCGTACTGGTTTGTCCGCAATTAGAGTTGGCAAAATATCGATACTATCCTCTGCAATCCCCTCTTTGAGGGGGTGATTGATAATACCGGCAATGGTGGCAAATAGGTCGGTCAGCGAAAGGGTTGAATCCAACCGTCGGCCATCCTTTATTCCCTTGTTTGGCCACGATGCAATAAAGGGCACGCGATGCCCACCTTCCAATAGGTCACGCTTCAATCCGCGCAAGGAGCCGGATGGGTTGTGATCATGTTGTTTAATTAAATCACGCATGAAGGGGGCTGGGCCGTTATCACTGGAAACAATCAGAAAAGTATTCTCATAAACGCCCGCCTCTTTTAGTGCGGCCACAATTTCCCCGACCGCCCGGTCTGTCTGGGCCACAAAATCTCCATAGGGTCCTGCCTGGGTCTTCCCCTGAAACTCATCCAATGGAACGATGGGGGAATGAGGGGAAGTGGTGGAGAAATAAAGGAAGAAAGGATTCGTGCTCTTGCTTTGTTCTTTAATGGTTTCAACTGCCTTGGCGGTAATCATCGGCATTACCTGATCGAGTTGCCAATCCTTTTGCCCCGGGCCGACCCCATGGATATAGCCACCTGACATTACCTGCTGTTTTCTGAGTTTTCCCCCATCCACATCAATGGGGTCACAGGTTAGGCGATCATTTTCGATAAAGGCATAAGGGGGCATATTGGGGACGTCATCCCCATAGTAATAATCAAAACCAGCCCCCAAGGGTCCCCCCTGGATCGGCTTCGACCAATCAAACAGGTCGCAGGTTGCCTTGCTCGTTCCTGAACCAATCACCGAAGTGGGTGGTTTCACCCCACCCTTCCAGGGCCAGTC
>JABGUO010000309.1 GCA_018646565.1 Opitutia bacterium
GAAATCCGAATGGGTTCACTAAGAGGAGAGATCATAGGAAAAACAATAGTTACTCCGAATGGAAGTTGGGATAAATATGCCGAACAGGTTATAAAAATTAAGCCCATTCAATTTAAAGGTGATCTTTTTGTTCGTTTTGTAAAACCAGGTACTGAAGGAGGAATGATGAACCTCAAATACCTTGCTTTCAGGTAAAAAAGAAGTAATCAAAAACTTCGGAATTCAATCCACTTTTTCTAACTGGTTTTCTGAGCCTAACCGTAAATCCTGAAGAATTTAACTTTAGCCAATAAGCACAAAATATCGTTGTTATGTCATAAAAAATGCCTAACGATAGAAGAATGTCGGTTCAAAAATACAACTTATTCTTATTTGTTTTAATTTTTTATTCCTCTTCGCTTTTTTCAGTCAAAAAACCGAATGTTCTTCTGATTGTTTGCGACGATCTGAATGATTACATCGAAACATTGGGTGGGCATCCTCAGACAAAGACACCTAATATACGTAAGCTGATTGAAAGTGGGGTCTCTTTTACCCAGGCACACTGTAACATTCCTATTTGCAACCCTTCAAGGGCAAGCTTTGCAACTGGAATTTATCCGCATACATCGCAACAGTTCGGCTTTGAGGATTGGGATAAAAATGAAATTCTCAAAAACTCGAGGACCATGATGGATCATTTTGGGCAAAATGGTTACCATACTTTAGGAACCGGTAAAGTCATGCATAATCGGGATCATCAGGAATGGAAGGAATTTGGGCATCCGTCCGACTATGGTCCCTTTTTATTTGATGGCAAAGATAAGATTCCCAATCTTAGCGTGCCCGCACCATTCAGGGATGACTTTGGAATTATTGATGGAAATTTTGGGCCATTGGAAAATGTAATGAATCAAAAATCGCCCAAAACAGGAAAGAGCTACAGCTGGGTTACTGGTGGTTGGAAAAAGCAACGCGAGATGAAATATAATTCAGACGAGGACCGTGATCCAACCGGAGATGAACTCAATACCCAATGGGCTGTTAATAGACTTACTGAACTCGCAAAATCGAAAGAGAAAAAACCTTTCTTCATGGGTGTGGGATTTGTTCGTCCGCACACGCCTTTAATTGTACCTCAAAAGCACTTTGATCTATTTCCCATAGAATCTATAAAACTGCCAAAAATCCTTAAAGCAGATGCAGAAGATACTTTTAAAAATACCGTAACTTCAAAAGAAGATGATCGGAGTGGTGACAGAGGGACGAAAATGTATGACAGCCTCCTTGCATCTTATGATGGAAATCGCGAGTTGGCCTTAAAAAAATTTATTCAGGCCTACCTTGCATCGGTCGCATCAGTCGATGATTTAGTGGGAGAGATTTTGGAAACTCTCAAAAAAACCGAACTAGACAAGAACACGATTGTGATATTCACCAGTGATCACGGTTGGGGAAATGGTGAAAAAGATTACCTCTATAAAAACTCCCTTTGGCAGGAAAGTACTCGCGTACCTCTTATTATAAGAGCACCAGGTGTGTCCGAGGAAAATAAGGAATGCGAACAACCTGTCTCACTGGTCGATTTATACCCCACCCTACTCGACTTGTGTGGGTTACCCGACAATACCATGAAAAATGACAAGGGTAGTCCTTTAGACGGTTTTTCAATGAGACCATTCCTTAACGATCCTAAAAATGGAAAATGGGACGGACCAGACTATGCCATTACTGCCCTCTACAAATGGGCACAGTACTATGATCCGGCTTTTCAGAATTATTCCCTTCGCTTCAAGGATTGGCGATATATACGCTACGAGAATGGAAAGGAAGAACTTTATCACACAGCCAAAGATGATCACGAATGGAATAACTTGGCTCAGAATTCAAAATTTGAGAAAGAATTAACCGGATTCCGCAAGCAACTTTTATCAATCATTCCTGAAAGTATTCCAGAAAAACCAAAGAGTAATGAGTATTGGAAAGACCAATTCTTTAAGAAAAATCCATCTGCAGATACGAATGGGGACGGAACTCTGTCATGGGCCGAACTCACTGCCCATAGGAAAATGCCCGAAGAGGAAAAAAAAGCCCTGCAAAACGAACTTTGGAAAACTTCTTATTTCAAAAAGAATCCAGTTGCGGACAGTAATAAAGACGGAAAACTTTCTTGGCCCGAATTTAATGCGCATAAAAAACAAAATAATTAAACCCCTAAAAATATATCTAATGTATCGTATTACACTATTGTCTCTTCTTACTCTGGTTGCTTTTTCTCTAGATTCGGCTTTGCGGCAGAAGAAGCAGTCAAACTTCAAGCCACTGGTACCTTTACCAAAAATGAAAAAGGCGCACTTGTATTTACAGATGATAAAGATAAGAAAAAATATTATGCTTTTAACAAGGGCACTAAAGAAAAAGTGGGTTACCAAACGGGCAAGAAAGTAAAAATTATCGCTAAGATTAAAAAGAAGGAAGGTGCCAAGATTACTTTGATGACTTACATTGTATCGGTTAAACCGCTACAGTAAGGGTAATGTAGTTTATAAAAGCCCGGTACTTGCAAATGAGCGATACCGGGCTTTCTCAATTTCGGTTCCATTTTTAATTATTTTTCATAACACAGCCTGTCTAATAATTAGTTTAATTCCTGTTGTCTGTTCTTTTGCATCAGGAGGAATAATGGCTCCCCCCCAACATCCTTGTTTTCCTGATGGACGATATGGGAATTGGAGATTCACGGGTTTACAATAAGAACAGCAAAGTATCGATGCCCAATTTGGAAAAATTAGCTACTGCAGGAATGACTTTCACCGGTGCCCATTCACCAGCCGCCGTATGTGCTCCCACTCGTCAACATTTCTAAAAGCAAGTGGCTTACCCGTCGCTGATTCAATCCATGGATTAGCCCTTCAGACTCTCTTTTCGAACGAATCCAATTTTTCATGGAGAAAGGATATCTTATATCAATATTTTGATGGCGGGACTCCTGAAAAAAGAGGGTCATACAATATGCCCAGACATGAAGGCATTCGTGATGAAAGATATCAATTAATTTCTTTTTATGAATTTAACCAATGGGAGTTCTATGATTTGGAAAATGACCCCAGCGAATTGAATAACTTGTTTAGAAAAAAACAATTTAAACCTGAAATAAAGAAGCTTCAACAAAGGCTATTGATTCTAAAAGGCAATTTTTTCAAGAATGATTAATTTGTTTAGAGTAACCAATAAGTCTAAATATTTTTATTAAAATTAGAAAGTGAGTGGTTGACCCAATAATTACATATACGTAATTTCATTCATTATGAAACTCCCACAATCAAGAAGAAATCATATTAAACAAATATCAGGTGCAATCTTAGCACCTTATATTGCTTCCACTTCATGGGCTAAATCTCCACCTAGTGAACGAGTACGACATGCAAGTTTTGGAGGAATGGGAATGGCGGGCACTGATCTTGGGCAAATAAAAACTCACCCCAATGTCGATTTAGTTGCGGTTTCAGAAATTGATCCTAACCGAAGAAGACAGGTTCAATCGAGGCTTAGAGATGCTAAAATTTACTCCGATTGGCGGGAAATGTTAGACAAAGAAGGCAAAGAGTTAGACTCTGTCAATGTCTCAACTCCAGACCACTTGCATGCGAGTATGGGCATGTCTGCGATGCAACTGGGTTTGCATGTTTATGGCCAAAAACCACTTGCCCATGATGTGTATGAGGTGCGTCGCTTAACTGAGTATGCAAAGGAAAATAAAATTATTACCCAAATGGGGATTCAAATCCACTCTGCTAAGGAGTACCGTACTGCGGTCAAACTCGTTCATGATGGAGTGATTGGCAAGATTGTGGAAGCCCATTCCTTTAGCTCCAAAAGGTGGGGAGATGAAAATCCTAAGCCCAGTAAGAAAGATCCGATTCCAAAAGGCCTTGACTGGGATGCATGGATTGGACCGGCACCTTACACAGATTATATCAGTAAATATTACCACCCTGGGCAATGGCGCAAGCGATTGGACTATGGAACAGGGACATTTGGAGATATGGGTTGCCACATTTACGATCCGACCTTTAAAGCACTCGGCTTAACTTATCCAATTTCCCTGAGATCAGAAGGACCAAAGCCAAATCAGGACAATTGGGGGTTTGATGCAGTTATTCACTATACCTTTCCAGGAAACCAATATTCAAAAAACAAGACCTTACCCGTAACTTGGTATGATGGAACTGCACAACCACCAGCAAGAATAATTAATTTACTGGAAGGTCAAAAACGCCCCAGCCAAGGCTCCATTGTCGTAGGAACAAAAGGAGTGATGCTGATTCCCCATGTCGGTATGCCTAAGTTATTTCCTGAAAAGAAATTTAAAGACCATAAAATTGAAATCGTTGAACAAATGAACCATTGGCACAGTTTTATAGATGCCGTGCGAGGGGTGGCTCCTTTGCCATCTGCAAACTTTGATTATTCCGGTCCTCTTACCGAAACGGTATTACTTGGTGGTATCGCCACTCGATTCCCCAAGCAGGAACTAATTTGGGACTCAACCAATTTGTCCTTCAAAGACAACTCCAAGGCTACCGCTCTCGTTAAAAAGAAATATCGTAAAGGATGGGAAGTAAAGGGACTGGGCTAAAATTACTTTTCGTCAGTTCTTAGTTGCCCCATCCATCCACCTTCCTTTGAAGGAGGCAAGAAAATCATAGTGTAAGGAGAAGCACTTTCCTTACTTTTAGTGTGAAGTACTTTCCACTTTTCCTGATTTGAATTGAAGTTATCTAACAAGTAACCTCCACCATCGTGTAAGATTTCCTGAAGAAGAACATACAAATCCCGAATAACAAACTTACCAAACCCGACCTGACAACCGGGTACAGAAACGACGCTCCTGTCGCAATTCATTGATGGCTTCAATCCGAGTTTTTTCTGTAAATCTCCCTGTGAAAAGAATTCATTCATCACTAAAACTGCCCATCTTTCACACTTTTCCCAATCTTTCCCAGGGTTACTAACATCAGCACAATGTAAAATAAAGGATGCAATTAATATTTTAGTGTCAACATCAAGCAAGGCAGATAGATTGAGTCCCTGATTTATGTCTATTTTTCCTGCTCCGGCAATTCCCTCTAGTGCTTGAATCAATCTTTCTTGATTCAGTAAATTTAATATATTCTCTTTTGCTAATGCCACTGACTCCATCTGTTCTTTGTGGCGCTTGATATCAGTCCATAAAATAGATTGTTCAATAATGTTTCTGGCATTTTGAATTTCATTTATTTGCGTATCATTCATCGCATCGCTCGTAACTAAAATTCTATGCTTGTCTAGAAGTTGTAACACATACTTGGCAGATCTTATTTCCTGCAAACTATTCCCGCCAATATCTTGAAAGTAGGCATGGTTCGTTTGAATCAGAAAAGAATTATTAACACCGGTATGCAGTACATCATGACCCAGAGCAGCAAGCACGAGGGCTGCTCTTTCGCCAGAGTTTAAATAAACTGCACCGCCCGAGTTCAAAAGTGCATGGGTGGTAATCATTACATCCATGGCATGGGTAAAGGTATGATATTCTTTTCTTACAAAAGAATAATCAATCCCTTCATCTTTTTGAAAATATCCTTTTCTTAAATCTTTAAAAAATGCATACAAGTTTTCTCTAGTTGGGTTACCCGGCAACTGGTAAGCATTATTGTTCAGAAACAACGATTCAAATACATCTAATTGCGAATCATTTGAATCCGAAAGTTGAAAGGTATCACTCTCAAAATTAAGTGACTCACAGACTTGTAATCCTGTTGTCAGTTTTACAGTTTTGGTACTTTTGGATTCATCAACATTATCACAACCTAACAAAAGTAAAAGTGAAACAGCAGTAGCATATTGGGTACACGTTAAAACTATGTTCTTATAAAACAACATGAATACTATTTATCTAATTAACAATAAATTCTAATAAAAGTACACTAATAAATTTTACTGCCCCACACCCTTTATTTGATAAAGAATCTTAGCAGAGTCACGATTAAATGCCTGTTCAAACTCAGGGTAATAATTGATTACCTCGTAAAAGAATCGTGCCACATCGTAATCGATCACATGATATTTATCTTTTAATTCTTGCTCGGTGGGAAAAGTAATTTGTCGCCCTACTCTAAACTCGTCTATCGTGACCGGCATAGTACTATTTAAAGCTAAAATTCTCTTTAGAACAAGGACGCCCTTTAATACCTCCAGTGCATTTGCTCCACGAACTCCCGGGGGTGAGATGCTATTGGATAATAGAATTGTATTTCGCTCAGGATCGTTGGTATTGAGTCGGCTCATTAGCTCAATGTAATGTGGAGCACTGGAGACAGAGGCACGATAAATCTTTGCCCTTGGATGCTCAAAAGGACCAGCAGAGTTCGCCTTATGATCGGCAAAATTAAAAACTAATGAATTATCAACTTTACCATTCAATTTTGCAAACAGTAGGTTCAATAAATGAGTTTTGAACTTATTACCAAATTCGGCTTTTTGATTTTCTTCAAAAAGAAGAATATGATCGTCTGCAATATATTGATGGTATTTTGACTTATGAACAATTTCCCAAATCATCCTGCGAACGATTACTTCTTCTCCCGGTACTTTGTTATGAAGATAACTAAAAACGGGAGCATCGTCAGCTATTTCGGGGTGAGTTCTTTTGTATGTTTTTAGCTCTGAAAGTATATTTTGGTAAAATTCGCTCTTCGTCGCAAAAGAAAGATCAAAAAGGTCATCATCTCGAATACGATAGGCATTTCTAAACAATAAATTGTCAAAGGAATCAAAAGACTGGGAATCCTTAGGAATAACATAACTAAATGATTTTTCAGATGCATCCATGATATGAGGGGTCAGGACAATAATCACTTCGCGATCGGCACCACTTTCGGACCTCGATTTAAAAAGATTTCCAATTACGGGAATTGAAGACAAAAAGGGGATTCCAATTTGCCCTTTAGTTTTCTTTTTATCAATTAGGCCACCAATTATAAAGGGTGTATTGTCCGCAACTCGAACAAAACTCTGAACCGTTTTACTTTCAATACTAGGAGTCTTGTCTTTATCTGAAGCATCATAAATTGCACTACTTACAATTGTCTCAGTCTGCATGGTCACCTCCGATCCGTCCTCCGAAATTCGTGGACGAATATTCAATACAATTCCGGTATCAATATAATTAACACTTTTCTGAGTTCCGTAATTTGTGGTTTGAATCGTTTCATTGGGAATTTGAGTACCAATTCGTATTAAAGCTTGCCTTCCATCGAGAACCAAGATGGTTGGATTGGTAAGAACTTCGGCTGTGCCATCAGAAATAAAAGCGTCTAGTGTAGCCTGAAAACCCAATGGATTAATTCTTGCCATACCAGCGGAATAAATTGGTACTCCGAAAGCCACACCAGTTTGCTTTTGCTGAAATTGAAATTTTGAATTTTCGTCAGAATCAAAAACCGTATTGAACTTATACTGACTACCATCTATTCCCCTCGCGACATTTCCGTTAAAATCAAGTTCGTCAAAATTAGTCGAAGTTCGACTTCCGTTTAGTTTGTATCGTAAACCCAATTCCTTTGCTTTATTGGTATTAATTTCAACCACTAGTGCCTCAATAACAATCTGACTTGCAGCCACATCTACTTCATTTCTGAGTAAGTTTAAAAGCGCATTTAATTGTTCAGGATCCTTCTTCTCATAAATAAAAAGTAATCTCTGTTCGGGTGCTCCAGTTGTGGATTGATGAAGATAAGTACCACTCAAACGGTCAACACCTACAACATTTCTTGCTCCATCCATAGCAGGTTGCATGAGACTGGTCTTCGCCGCATCTAAGATTTTGACCACAATAGGGTATTTTTTCGGTTGAGCAAATTCGGTAAAAATACTTTCGTTTATTGATTCTCCACGACCTGAGCTGAATTCTACGGTACTATACCCCAACGCTTTTAAGAGTGCTAAGACACGATCGCTTTGCATGTAACTTAATCGATAAGAATAAAATGCATAGAAACTTTTCTCAGAACCTATTGGAGGAATGACCTGTGGTGTTTGCACAGGAGGCGCAAGTGCCTGTGCAGGGTATTGCCCCACGACATTCGCTGCAGGAAAAGGTTGTCTCTGAGGTGCTTGATTTGGGTACGGTTGCGGTGCGAATTGGTTCTGGGGAATATTTTGAAAATTTTGTGGAACCTGTGGAGCAGGAGCCTGAGCAAGTAAACTATCAAATTCTATGCCCGAACCATTAAATTTCACTATATTTATGGCGGGTACTTGCTTCTTTTCAAAATCAATTTGATTTGCTTTTGAGTCTAAAGTAAATTCTTCAGTTACTCCTAAATTTGAA
>JABGUO010000310.1 GCA_018646565.1 Opitutia bacterium
ATCTCATTATCTTTATATTTCACGGCATAAGAAATAAATTTAAACCCGGAGTCGGACCCTGAGTAGACTTTTGTAACAATTCCTTTTTCGGTAGTAGCAGCTGAAGTTACATCAGGAATGTCAAAGCAGCTACAGAGGAGCGAAGTTAGCAGTAAAAGCAGGAAGTTTAATTTCATATGGCTTCTCATTCTTGCGACTTATAATTCAGTTATTTTAAATCAAAAAATTTTCACTCTGGCACAGAGAAAGTACTTTTACCTTCACCATCTTTGAGGATGAGTTGAGAACCTTTCTCTTGTTGTAACATCATTGCACGGGACTTACCATCAGAGTCTCGAATGGTAAGTCCGGAACCTTGGTTCATAGCGAGCATCGTGATGCTACCGCCATCCTTGATTAGTTGCATGCCAGCACCTCTTGGGGCATCCGTTAATGTTGCTCTAAACTTTCCATCCTTATCGTACACGACAACACCATATCCGTCATCTGCACGCCCAAGTCGGATTCGAACATTTCCCTCTGTATCAACAATCTCAATCTTGCTAACTTGGATAGCTTCTTTTGCGTGGTTGGGTGAAGCAGCAATGCAAATTGTAGCAATACCCAAAACTATCATTGCAGTTACTGCCATGGTTAATCGCCTACATTTTGTTTCTAAGTGATGAATGCGTTCTTTCATAATTGAGGATTTTTTCGATATTTTGAATTTTGATTTGAGTTTATTTTAGAAAATTTAAGGGATAAACAACCTTAGAGATGTTTTAGAGTGATTGATTTTACTCAAGGAACGAAGTTAATTTTCATGAGTACGCCAATAATCACCGACAAGAAATGCTATTTCTTCTTAGGTGCATTCTCTGCTTCGGTTTTGTTATTCAATAATCGTGATGTCTCTCAACCATTGCAGATAAAGTTCAGGCCAGGTGGAAAGCGGGTACTTTTCCCCCCGAATTTTGATGCCGTGACCGCCTTTCTCAAAAAAGTGGGTGCGAACGGGGGCGCCGGCTTCTTCCAGAGCCTTGGCGTAAACTTCACTACCTATAAAAAAGCCGTCGTCTTTGCATGTTACAATCAGAGTGGGGCTGAGTTTATCGGTAACCGTAAACTCCTTAGCTAGTGCCTTCCCCTTGTTCATGTAGGCGGGGCAAAGTAACACCGTGAAGTTCGGTTTACAGCTGGCACCGTCCAGCTCATCTACTGCCTTATAGCTTGGAGTATCATAACCGGTACTGACCCGGGCCGAGAGATGCCCTCCCGCAGAGCTACCCATGACTCCTATCCGCTCTGGGTCGATGTTCCACTCAGCAGCTCGCGAGCGGACCATCCGGACCGCTCGCTGAATATCCTCATAGGCACCTCTACGATTCTTGGGAAGTCGGTAATGCAGGACAAAGGCGGAGATTCCGTGATCATTGAGCCACTCGGCGATCTGGTACCTCCCCGTGGTGCCACCAATATGAATGTAGCCTCCTCCCGGGCTTACAATGACCACGGGGACAGGTGCCTCCTGATCGGGAGCCGGGAAGTAACTCAAGTAAGGCTGAGTGATATCAGTGAGACGGAGGGAGCCTTCGCTTCGACCCGGCTTCATCGTTCCCATGCCTTTGGTATCCTGACTCGCGACATCTTTAGGCCAAAGCTTTATGATCTCGCCTTTATACCTTTCCTCAGCGTTCGCAATGATTGCAGTGCCCCCAAAAGCAATGCCGCATAAAATAGAGACCATGAGTCGGTTTGTGTTTGATGTTTTCATATGTTTATTTCTAGCTCCTTCTTCTTGTCGAACGCCAATAATCAGCGGCAATAGCATCGAGGTTAGGTGTTTTGATTTCTCCGCCGTAGTAACCCAAAGCATCGGCCATGATGACAATGACATTGAGCTTATCTTTTTCTGCAGCGAGAATACTGCATGTCAGCAATAACAAGATGGCTAATATTTTTTTATGTGAGAAGTTCATAATAAGCTAATGTTGAGAATCAAAGAGATGGTATTCATGTTATTTTAAAGAATTTCTTAAAAATTCACTATTCAAGGCTTCCCAGGAATATGTTTGTGCTCATGCTTGTGAGGGACAGTCTTTGGAACTTCCAAATCTTCAAACGCCTCAGCACGTCCAAGGGCTTCCATGTAAAGTTCTTTCTTTGTCTTCTCAGTCGATAGCATTCTGTCCACTTGTCGCAAGGCTGTATACATACCAACTAAAGTCGGTACTGCCGCACCAATGAGAATTTTTGATTTCTGAGAATAGGCAGAATTTCCAACGGAAAGAAGACCATCTTCGGTCACTGTTGTGACCATCGCTTCACCAAGTGCACCTTCCGGAAGAAAAAAATCGAGCATTGAAAGAGCCACAAAATGATCATCCTCAGGTGGGTTTGCAGCCTCAATGAATTCTTTGATAAACTTTCTTAGCTCCGTCATCATAACAGGCGATAAATATGAAATGGCAGTACCCTGCTTGGGAAGTCCTTTGGTTTGGGCAAGAAAAACGGGATCCGTCGCAAGCTTTGGCTTTTTGGAGAAAAGATTCACCGCAAACTCTTTACTGGAAGACAAAATCAATTTTCCACTTGGGCGATGATGAGCGACCATGGCATTTCCTTCCAATCCCGACATAGCAAATAGTTTAGTTTTCTTACCTTTTCTTTTATTAACCTTAGAAATAATGGGAGAAAGACTTGTAGAAAGCTCCAAGCCTTCCCAATTTGCATTATCAATAACTTCAAAAGGATAAGGATTATCGCCTTTGGCCTTTTCCGCCTCGAACATTTTTATCAAATCTCCGACTAACCACCCTACATTATCAATCAAAATAGCACCAGCACCTTGAAATGTTGGCCTATTCAGATCATTTCCTTCCACCGGAAGCATCTTCGATGGATCCCAATCAATAATGACCATTATATTGGTATCCAGATCATTGATTATTTTTTCCCCGGTAAATGTAAAGGGGGGGGGCAATGGTTGTTTCATCATACCATCCACCATCATTTTCATCATCATACCCTCTGGCCCCAGAGGCATCTGCCCACCCTGCTCTGGTGAACCACCCAGTGCTTCCAAAACGACCTCATTATAAAAAGTCTGCAGTTTTACCTCCTGCTGAACGACAAGATCAGTACCCGAAGGAGCAAGCTGGAGAACTTCAAATTCCTTAGTCTCATTGCCAAACATGGAAAGAAGACCTCTTACCCCATTTGGAGCATGGAGATAAACCTTATTGCGGAAGCCTTGATCGGTCTGAATGGAGCTCAGTCCCAATGCGGAAATCGAATCCAAGCCGGAAATTTTCATCAGGGCTTCAATATCAATTTCGGGTATATGGGAACTTATACCCTTATCAATTTCCTTCATTCCAGACATGAAGGAGTTAACAAACTTGGCTAATCCGGAAAGATCACCATCGACGCTG
>JABGUO010000033.1 GCA_018646565.1 Opitutia bacterium
AAGTGGAATGGAAAAGAGTATGAAACAAGGGATGATCAAACACTAAAGAAATCAAAAAAACCGATTACCTATTTTACCAATATATTAATTGGGGATTATCACTACTTTCGTTCGTTCGAAGGTTTTATGATTGGGCGGGTAAACTTGAAGAATGGAAAAGTTGAATACTTGGAAGTGCCCGCTCAAGTAATTCGTCAAAAAGGAAAAGAAGAGCAGGAAATATGGGGTAAGACGCTACCCAATGATATGAAGAATGCGGACGGTTTGAAGGCAACGAAAGATAAAAGGAATGCAGGGAGTGGATGGGGGCATGTTTCCTCGGCTCCCCCAATCGTGGTGGGGGATCTGATTTATTTCCCAACGATGGTGGGAATGGTTTATATTTTAAAATGGAATGTAAAGACCTTGGATGAGGAAGCACTTGTTTCTGTAAGTGACTTGGGACGGGCAGGGGAGACTTGGTCGTTATCTGGGTTAGCTTATGTGGAGGGAAGGATTTTTGCCCGGACCATGAAGGAACTTATCTGCATTGGAAAGTAGGTGTAATGTCACGATGGAGAACAGGAGTAGGAATATAATTTAGTAAAATAATCGACTTTTAAGTTGTTAGTTCAGGAGTTAGTTCAGTATGTTATTATTATGTACATTACATTAATGAAATTATTTATTTTTGAAAATTAGGTAATATCGAAAAAAGTATCAGGTTATAATTAAATTCAATATCGTTATGAAATCTTTTTTGCTACTCACCACACTCAGCATTGCCATTTCATTAAATGGTAAACAATTAGACATGGGTAAAATTTCCCAGGATGCCAACTGGCTCGTACATATGGACTTTCAATCAATGAGGAGTTCTGCAATCGGCACCTTTATCGAAGAGTCTTACCAAAATATTTCAGAGGTTGAGAGAAAGATTAACGAAGTCCAAAAAAAGTACGGACTTAATCTTATGAAGACTGAGAATTTAACAATGTTTGGAGACGGAGAGAGACATAAGGGGATCGGGATATTAGAAGGTGGCGTGGATGCATCCATTGTTAACCGGTTTGCTCAATCAAAGGAAACTATAGAGGCTTCAAAAATGGGGAAGAATACCATTTTTTCTACTCAGAAGGGCAGGCGCCCGATGGCATTTGCCGCTCTCAAAAACGGGAAAATGGTTTTTGGACCGGATCGAGATTTTGTATCGGAGGGGATTTTTTTGGCGAAGAACAAGGGGAGCCGTGTAAGTGCTTATCCCATGATTGAATCCCTCAATGAATTAATGGATAATCCGGGTTTTGTGTTTTTTGCGAATATGAAGGGTGCGAAAGAAGTGGCTGAGTTGGATCAATGGGTCAGGTTAATGACAGATAAAATCGATTCATGTGGAATGGTGATCGGAGACCAGGATGGCGGACTTAAAATAATTGGTTTGGTTCAGACTAATTCGATTGAATCTTCTGAGGCTATGGAAAATATGATACGTGGTGGGGTGGCGATGATGGATATGAAAGTAAAGAATGATGAACGAATGAAAAATTTTCTAGAAGGATATAAGGTCGTGAGGGAGGGAAATATTATTCGTGTTGAAATTGAACTTTCAAACTCGTTGATCATTGAACGAATTCAAAAAGAGATGAAGAAAACCGTCTAAGCGGACATACTCAAACAATCAATCTTCCTCTAGGGAATAGTCTCGACGGTGACGAAATAGTTTTTGGTGTTTGATGCTTTGAGTGGACGCCCGTTTTCGCCAAAGTCGAAAGCTGGAGGGCTTGAGTGATTTTCTCATGTGAGCAATTACTTTACTCTCGGTAAGCCCGGTAACTTTTTGAATTTCTTCAAAGGTGATGCGGTCGGCCCAGGCAGCCCAAATAATCCAATCGGAACTGTCCTTGGACGGTTCCGGTTTTTTGACTCGGGTAATTGGATTGCTGGATTGTTTGGGTTTCACAAAGTTAAGAACAAAACATATTCCAAAATTCCCTTTTAGACAAATGGATTGGTTTAATAACCAGTATTCTATGACACTTATGACATGGCCTGAATTAGCCATACGGTGATGATTCCCTCATGGTCTTACTTATCAAAACATAACAACCAAAAGAGGAGAGCAAAAATATGAGTACAAATCGATTACCCAAATCCAGGAAATCAACCGATCGAATAAAAGCAAGTAAGGTGGTGGAATATTTTCACTCGCGGGAACACGCAATTTTAGCAGAGTATTTGGAATTAAAAAAGAAATTACCCAAGGATGCACATAAGATTGATCCGTTTGAAATTATTCCCTTTGAAGATGATTACGATGAGGCGAAGAATGGGATAATTTGTCGACCTGGACGAGGAGATAGAAGCGAGTATGGTGCCTTAGGTAATGCAGTTGCCCGTATTGCATTGGCTCCGATTCGTTCGAACTTACCGGTTTGGGGGAGCTATGTGGATGGAAAGGTTTTCCATACCCGAGAAAAAGAGAATAGTGGAGTGCTTCCTCTTCGCAGCTTTCGGAGTGATCCGGTATTGGTGGTTTCGATTAACTGGGCGGATTCCGGTCCCGGTATTAGCTGGCCAGTTCATTATTATATTTCATGGATTCCCTATTATGAACGATATGTGGTAACAGCTTCTTATGATAGCGATGATGTAGAGGGTTATCTCGATGTGACAATTGGAGATTTGCCTGAAGGAGTTGAGATTGAGGGAGACTTGAAGAATGTGATTCAAAACCATTGGGACCGAGATGCGATGTACCTACAGGGGTGGGCAGATTGTATTAACGAAGGGATTGTCAAGGACCCGTGGGCTTGGAGGGAGGAAATAAGCTGGGGATATGATGATGAAGGTAATGAGGCCTGCTTTGCAGAGGAAGAAGAGACCGAGGAGTTGGATGATTGAGACCTCAAGGAGTAAGTTTTGTATGAATGTGAGGTAAGGTTGTTTATCGTTGGTGTTTTAACATAGAAGAAGTAGGGTTACCCGAACATGGAGAGTCGCTTTGAATTGTTTGCAACCAGGCGAAATTAGGCTTTATGGTTCTATTTCTCCTGTTCTAATTTTTCGTCTGTTCCGCCCCCTTGTCATACGAATCGGACTCCGCATTAGTCTAGAAATATGGAATTTGTTGATGGCCATCCCATTTGTTTTGTTTTCTGGATTGTATAGCTAATCTTTGAAAAAAATGAGGAAAAGTAATCAAGAATGTTCTTAAATTTTTTTATCGAAATTGCCCCTCTTATCCAGTTTCAGTTTATTGCTTACTAGTTAAGCGGTTTAAAAATTGATTTTGAGTAGAAGGTGGTGGTTCTTGACGGGGGTGGAGACAAGTCTTTGAATAAAAAGATGAACCGATTTGCGAACCATTTGTTTATTGTCCTTCTTTTTTACTCCTTGGGTTATTTCGAATTACTCGCACAGGACAGGGCTTTATCAAAACAGTCCCGAGACATAAAGGTAATGAGTTTTAATATCCGGTTGGGTGTGGCCAAAGACGGGGAAAACCGCTGGGATTTACGAAAGGAATTGGTGGTGAAAACAATCCGGGAGTATAATCCAGACCTGCTTGGTTTGCAGGAAGTTTTTCCGATGCAGGAGGAATATTTACGGGAAAGCTTTCCGGAATATGTTTATTATGGAAGAAGTCGGTTAGTGGATCCAAACGATGGCGAAGCATGTTCGGTTATGTTTCGAAAGGACCGGTTTAATCCGAGTGAACAATCAACTTTCTGGCTTTCAGAGACTCCCGATGAGCCAGGCAGTAAGAGCTGGGATTCATCGCTCCCCCGAATTGCGAATATGATCAGCTTGAAGGATAAGCAGGTACGTGGAAAAAAACTGGTTTTGATCAACACTCATTTTGACCACCGTGGTAAAGTGGCTCGGGAAGAGGCGGCCAAAATTATTAAGAACCGAGTATCCGCTTTAGAAAAAGGAGCACGGGTCGTAATTACAGGCGATTTCAATTCGGGCGAGGGCAGCAGACCCTATCAATCTTTGATGGGAGAGAATATTATCGATACTTTTCGAATGGTTCACCCAAACCGTACGGAGGAAGAAAGTACATTTACAGCATGGAAGGGCCGGTTGATCGGTAACCGGATCGACTGGGTGTTATGCAGTGCAAATTTCCAAATCCTCTCTGCAACGATTAATCGATCCCATGATAAGGGACGGTATCCATCTGATCATTATCCGGTTACTGCGACCTTGAATTACCAATAGAGGATTATATCATGAGTATGAAAATACAGTTCGGAATTCTTAATTTATTTCTTTTGATGATCGGGTCGGTCATGGTTGTGGGCGAGGAAAAGTTGCCTAACGATATCCGCTGGATTCGGCAGTCCATTGAGTATAGGACGTTGTGTGAACAGTTGTTTCGTCAGGCCACCGTGGTTATACTCAGAAAGGTAAAGACGGAAAAAAATTCTGACAATTTGGCGGTGGTGGTCGATCTAGATGAGACCGTTTTGGATAATAGCCTTTATCAAGTGGAGAGGTGGAAGGCCGGTCTTAGTTTTACTCAGGATTCATGGTCGGAGTGGGTAAACAGGGAAGAAGCGGGATTAGTTTCGGGGGCAAAGGAATTTTTGAAGGCGGTTCGGAAGAAGGGAGTCCGGGTTGTTTTCGTAAGCAATCGGATGAATAAGAACCTAGAACCGACGCGACGAAACCTTCTGGCGTTGGAGGTGTTGGCCCCCAATGATTTATTTTTGCTTAGGCTGGATAAGGATGACGTCAAAGAGGTGAGGAGGAGGGAAGTAAATGAGGGAAAAGCCCGAATGAAAAAGGTCGGTCCTTTGAAAGTGGTTGGATATGTGGGAGATCAGATGGGTGACTTTCCGAGTGGTCAGGCAAAGGAATTCGGGAAAACGAGTTTTCTTCTCCCCAATCCGATGTATGGAAAATGGTGAGGTTGCTTAAGTATTTGAATTCATATTCAAATTCTTAACACTAAATCTTTTTGCTGGCATAATAGTTCGGAAAATAATCATCTGTAATTTTTTGCGCACCCCGGACCGGTATTATCAGAGTTTTAAATGTGTTTATGTACTTTTAAGAAAATAAGCATAAATCTTTTTGTTTATTCTTTACAGTTGGAACCAAATAAATATGTTCTTACGATTTTGCGGTTAAATAATTGGTGGACAGTAAATTATGATAGGATTTGAGTTGGTTAATAGGGTGGTCTTATTGGTGCATTGGCGCGGGGTAAGGGAAACTAGTTTTTTGAATTTTTCCGATGGCGATTGGTTTTGTAATCCTGAAATTGTATCGGGTGGTAGATTGGATCTTGTATGAAGCTAATATCTCATGATGAAGTATTGAAGGGCGGCTATGTATTCCCGAGTGAAGGACTATGCTTCAATATGGATAACCTGGAGGCAGAGGCATTCCGATCCGAGGGGGAATGGATCTTGTCCAATAACGAGCAATTGGCAAGTGAGGGCGGAAGTCAAAATTATTTATATATGTTGATGAGCGGTCAGGTTGATTTGTTAAAAGCAGATCACTTTGGAGAAAATCAAAAGTTATCTATCTTGACGGTCGGGGACACCTTTGGAGAAGTCGCATTTTTAAAAGGCAGGATATCCTCCGTAACTGCAACCTCAGTAGGTACTTGTTTATTATGGAGAATGGACTACACCCGGTTACTCAAATTTATAGTTGAACATGGTACAAGCGGTGGTCAGCTTTGTTTGAACTTGGCCGGTATTTTAGCGGGGCGTTTAGTGGACGGTAATCAAAGGGTTATGGAGATTCGCGATGAATTACAGCAATCGATCAAACAGATGCAATCCGCCCGTTCGGAGGGAGTATTTAAAACAAGGTCATTGGAGGCAATGCAGAGCCAGTTAGTCTCGATGGAGCATGGGTTTCGGAGCAGTGGGAAGGGGAAGTCGGTTTTCAGTATTTTTTCAATTGTTTGTTTGGCAATGGCTTTTTTGAGTACAGCTGGTTTGATAATCCTTTTGTCTGCGGATGAGGACATCACGAAAGAAACGGTAGATCAGTTAAACAAAAAACTAGTGCAGTTAGAACAGGATCAAACCTTTCAAATTGATCTTAAAAAGAAGTTGGAATCAGAGAATTTTTATTTAGTTAACCAGGCAGACGGTCTCATTGAGGAGAAGATTTTATCAGAAGAAAATGCTGCACAACTTGAAGAAGAATTAACCAAGAGCCGTGCCGAGATCGGAATATTGAAAAATAAACTGGATCAGTCCAATGATCAATTTATTCGTTCTCAGTCTGATCCAATAGTTGTTGATGAAAATGTGATATCGGCTGAATTTATCATGAATGTACTGGAGTGGGTAAAAGAAAATCCGACTGTAGTATTGCCGGTAGCCGTTAAGATCATCAATAATCCAATCGTGTTGAGTGATAGAGAACAACTCGTTCAAATTCCTATTCAGCTGGGCGGAGAGGTTGTAGCGATCCGGTTACATACCGAATTTGATGGATTCTTAGTTGTTGGGCAGAGAAATAGCCAACAGTTTCTTGCATCGGTAAAAATAGAAAATACCAATTTTATAGAGGTTGTGGGCGGGAAGTATGTCGCAGAAAAGAAACGACAAGGTGAGTCCGTCCAAAATCCAATTTTAAAACCCCTCGAATAATCTTTCGAGAAATCTACGCCTTAAAATATTTTATTCATAATTCCATTTCATGATCCATGGATCGTGAAATTTGGATTGGGCGGATTTAAGCTTTTCCTTGTAGGTATTGAGTATGGCGGCGTGTTTTGAGCTACTGGCTAGGTTATTTGATTCGTGGGGATCCTGATCAATTTTATAGAACTCAAATTCTGGGCGATGGATGTAGTCACGAACCGTTTTTTGTCCATAGGGTGCACTCATTGATTTTTGATACTGTGCCTGGAAACTACTGGCTGCCCAGAGGTCGGAGGCAAAGGGATAGGGGAGAGGATGGGCGATATTCCAGATCAATTTATATTGCTCGTCGCGGATAACCCGCATGGGATAGTACATTTGAATTTCGTGAAAGGTGTGGGAGGCAAAGATTTCATTCCAGTGATTTTTTGCGGGATCTCCCAGAATGGAAAGCCAGGACTTGCCATGATAGCGAGCAAGTTTGTGAATATTACCAAGGTTGTCCTTGGGTACTCCGGACTTGATTTTTTTCTCGTTCTGCTTTTCGACCCAGAGAGTGGGTCGGTTCTTTTTGTGATCCAAGGCACCTGCAAAATCAAGCAGGGAGGGGGTAATGTCGATATGACTGATCAAACTTTTATGTTTGATTCCGCGTTTGTTTTCATAAGGATTACGGACCACAAAGGGAACCTTTAGTCCTCCTTCGTAAACGGTGGTTTTTCCTCCGGCAAATGCCATCCCATGATCGGAGGTGAAGACGAGCAGGGTTTTATCGTAAAGTTCAGCTTCTTTTAAAATCTCGATGAGGCGGGCTAGGCCTTGGTCGATCCGGGAGACGCTTTGATAATAGTGAGCCAATTCCTCGCGTGTTTTGATGGTGTCGGGCAGAAATGAAGGGATGGGTAGGTCTTGGGGTTGGTAAAAGATCTCATCGACCTCGTCATGCGATTTCCTATTTGGCTTATTACCAAAGAGGTCAGGTTTAAGGCGTTGTTTGGAGGAGTTGTCTTTTCCACCCCCGCGGTGCGGATCTGAGGTTGCGAAGTAGAGAAAGAATGGTTTGTCACTGTTTTTTGTAATGAATTTCCTAGATTGTTCGGCCATGTGGACTGCGTTACGCTGGTTTCCTTTGAGGTAAGTTTCAAAGGGGAAGACTCTTTCGGGAGCCACATGATATTTTCCAATATGGCCAGTTCTGTATCCCGCCTTCGCCATAGCCCGTGGCAGAGACAGACTACTGACATTTTCGTAACTTGAGAATTTGTGAAAGGAGTGTTGGTGGCCGTACTGTCCGTTGGCATGATTGTGGAGTCCACTCAGTACTACTGATCGACTGGCGGAGCAACTGGCGGTGGTGGCAAAGGCGTTTTGAAACAGTGTTCCATCTTCGGCGACTGCATCGATTGCCGGAGTCTTTGCGATGGGATCCCCATAGCAACCAAGTGTAGGGGACTGGTCGTCCGTAATAAAGAAAATGATATTTTTTTCGGCCGCAAAAGAAACCGCGGAACAAGCGAGGGAAATCAAGAAACAAGGGACGATACTCTTTTTCATAAGTTTGAAGAATGGAAAAGCGGCAATAAAGGGTCAAGTACAGCCTAGGCAATAGAGCCTTTTTTCTAGCGAGGGTGTGTGATGTTTCCAAGAAATCGCTTTATTGAACTACGAATTAGATACATTCTTTTTTTTCAAAATTTCCCACTTAGCCAATCGTTCTGCAACGGTAGATTCGGCACCGGAATTTTTTGCATGATAAAGATCGAGTGGTTTTTCGAGGTAGTGTTGACCGGAAATATTTTCCGGGTAATCGTGACTGTATAAATAAGACTCCTCTTCATTATCACGATGGTTTTTGTTTCGGCCATGTCGATCCTGTATGGATGTAGGAACTGACTGAACGGGGCTGTCTTTAATTGCCTGTTTTGCTTTGGCCATCGCCATGGTGGCACTATTACTTTTGGGACAGGTGGCAAGAAAGAGGGTGGCATGTGCCAGATTGAACTCGCACTCGGGAAGGCCAATGGTTTCACATGCCCGGAAGGTTGCATCGGCTATAAGCAGGGCTCGGGAGTCGGCAAGGCCTACATCCTCGGAAGCAAAAATGACTAATCGGCGGGCAATAAATCGTGGGTCTTCCCCGCCGGCGAGCATTTTGGCGAGCCAGTAAATGGCGGCATCGGGGTCGTTTCCTCGCATACTCTTGATAAATGCCGAGGCAGTGTTGTAGTGTTCCTCTTCATCGCGGTCGTAACGAATACTTCGTTCACGACAAAACCCGGCGAT
>JABGUO010000034.1 GCA_018646565.1 Opitutia bacterium
GTGGGAGACCTCATTTTTCAATTTAAAGCAGGAGAATTTTTTCAAAATAATCCGTTTATCCTACCCGCACTTGTTGACTATGTTGTCGAACAAGCAAAGGTCGGTAGTTCCAGTTTATTAGTAGATGCATATTGTGGAGGTGGTCTATTCAGTCTCTCAGCAGCAAAGCATTTTGAAAAAGTAATCGGAATCGAAATAAGCCGTGAGGGTTTTGAATGGGCACGAGCAAACGCTTCAATTAATCGAATTGAAAATGCAGACTTTTTCCTTGGTACTGCATCCACAATTTTTGATGAATTAGAAAGCCATGATGAAGATTTTTCCTTGGTGATTGATCCCCCGAGGAGGGGATGTGATGAAGATTTCTTGCATCAAACACTCGCATTTAAGCCAAAGAAAATAATTTATGTTTCTTGCGATCCAGCCACGCAGGCTCGGGATGCTAAAATATTAGTAGAGGGTGGATACAAAATTACCGATGTTCAACCATTTGACCTTTTTCCACAAACCAGGCATGTAGAAAATATTGTTACCTTTATCCGTTAAGGATATTTTCTTTTTTCTCTCCACGAAATAGAGGAGAATTGCTCCACATATGGACTTCGTCCTGTTGTAAAACTGTCAGGCCAGTCCGTCTCTTTTACATCTTCACAAACGAGGTCTTCCATTTTATTAATAAACGAGGTTCCGAATTGATTTAAGTCCAAATTCAGAAACCCTGAAAGATCAATTGTGCCTTGTACCAAAATTCCCTTTTTGGTTCTTTTCATCGCTGCACCGGCAAGTTTTTTGTTTCCGCTTTTGGACATCAAGTCACGCCCGACTGGTTCTAGAAAACAATTCCCCGGTATGCCTGCTTTTTTCTCACCAGTTTGCGGGCAAGGCTTCAAGCTGGTCTCATGTCCTAAATTGAGTAACACCTCGCCAATAGAGCTATGTATCGTTTCATACAGGTCAAGTGCAGGAATTGAAAAAGAGTTATGACCCTGTGGCAGAATAAACATGTATGTCCAATCTTTACCATGGGATACAATTCCCCCACCGGTCGGTCTTCTGGTAATTTTCCTGGACTTAATTACCTCCTGTTCACTTACCCATGTCCACTTTTGACCATACCCAAAAGTGACTTCACTTTGATGCCACCCATAATGCCTAAAGATTGGATCACTTTGAATAGTTTGCTGAAATAAATAGAAATCACTCGCCATATTTTCAGGGCCAGATTCTTCTATGTATGGGTAAATAATAAGAGACATAAAAACTAAAATCGGGGGATGTAACAATTAGGACTATCTGCAAATTTTCGATACCATGAATACAGATCCTTTGGGATTTGAAGTTCTTTTAACTGTTCCTCAATCGATAAGGGTACGGTTCGAACCTTGGAAGCCAGAGGTTCCAAAATAAAGGACAAATGCTGTGGGCGTTGCCCATGATTTTCGAGATTCTTTATACTTCCCCTTATAATATTTTCGGGATTTATTCCAAATCGTTTTAGTATTTGAATCCCCAATTCATAACGAGATATTTCTTCATTTCCTGCCCAATGAAAAAGACCATTCAAGTTTGGTCTCTCGATAAGTTCGACTATTACATCAGAAAGATTTTCCACAGAACATGGTTGTCGGATTTCATCGTCGAAAAGGGTTAATTTTTTACCCGACATCAGGGCGCGAAGAATTTTCTCATGCTGACTTCTTATGCCTAATGGACTATTTCCATTGAGTAAAGTAACTCGTAATACCGCTAAATTTTCATCGGTTACCGATAAAACCCGTTTTTCTGACTCTAGTTTTTGTCTACCATATTCACTAAGCGGGTTAGGCATATCGGTTGAACGATAGGGTGATGTTGAACCATCGAAAACCATATCGGTTGAAATATGAATGAAACGGGCTCCAATATGGGCTGAGATACTCGCAAGCCGGGAGGCACCCTCTACATTAACTAAATGGGCCAACTCAGGAGATTGATCCACCGTGTCGGGCGAAGAAATCGCCGCACAGTTAACCAC
>JABGUO010000035.1 GCA_018646565.1 Opitutia bacterium
AGGAATTAGGCCATTATCTATTAAGACAGTATCCCCAGATTTTATATGATCTGCAAGTTTGTCATAATTTACTTCAATTTGCCAAATCCCCTCGTATTGTGGAGGGTCAGGCTGTGCTACGAACACTATATCTAGCAGGTCATCCTTTTTTAATTCCACTTCGTTGTGAAGGTAGCCGGTACGAATTTCAGGTCCCTTTACATCCATCATAATTGCGGGCTCACGATTCAGCCTGACTCCGACAGAACGTATTCTAGAAGATATCATGCGTACCCAATCATGGTCTGCGTGGGCCATGTTTAACCGGCAGACATCCACCCCTTTTAGAATCAGTTTTTCCAACATCTCTTCGCTTTCCGTTGCCGGTCCAATCGTTGCAATCACTTTTGTTTGTCTATCTAATTTTTTCATACCGGAATTGTTTTTGCCGAACTTGGATCGACTATAAATGTGGAAAACCTAGAGCCTTGTCCCTTTAAGCCAGCAAATTTATCCTGAACTTTTTGGATGTCGTTACAATCTTTACTTAAGTGCATAAGGAAAACTTTCTCCCAGCATGACCCTTCGATAGACTCAAGCATTTCAAATGTGTTATCATTGGAAAGGTGACCATGCCTGCCCCTGATTCTTTGTTTAAGACTCCAAGGTCGTTTTTGATCATCCTCGAGCATCTTGGCGCAATGATTTGCTTCCACCACTAATATTTTGGCTTGTCGAATTCTTTCTTTGACCAGGGTTGGCACGTAGCCCAAATCTGTAACCCATGCGAGGCTTGAATGTGGATTAAATAGGTCATCTTTTCCCCATTCAAAATAAAAGCCAACTGGATCATATGCGTCGTGGGGAACACTAAATGGATGAATTTTGAATGGACCAAAGGAGAATTGCTTGCCAGTCTCAAATACTTTCCAGTTGGGCCTTTTTTGTAACTTGGGCTGAATTGCTTGAATAGTATCCTGATTTGCAAAAAAAGGCAGTCTTCCAAACTTTGATAATCCACGAACGCCAGCGGAGTGGTCATTATGTTCGTGTGTTAGAAAGACTGCATCTAACGCTTCTGCTGAAAGGCCTTCTTCATTTAAAAGTAATTCTAATTTTTTACCCGACATGCCCGCATCTATTAAGACTGACGCGCCCTCTGCTTGTAATAAAGCAGCATTGCCAGAACTGCTTGAACCTAAAATCTTGAAATTTACATCCACTGTATGTTCGAATAAGGTTAACTATCTACAATTAGCCAACAATAAACTTAAATTATTTTTATGAACTACAAGAATGACAGAAAAATTTGATGTTGTTGATTTAAATGATCGTCCAATAAGACAATTAGCAAGAGGGCTTGTTCATCGTGATAACCTGTTTCATCGAGCCATACATGTACTAGTAAATACGAACTCACTGAGTTGGATTTTGCAACAGAGATCGAGTAACAAGGATGTGGATCCCTTCTTATGGACGAGTAGCTGCTCGGGTCATGTTGATCCAGGTGAAGACTATTTGAGTGCTGCTATTCGGGAATGCGAGGAGGAGTTGGGAATCGTAGCAGATCGTAAATTATTTATTGAAGTTTTCCGTGCTAGTCCATGCCTGGAAACTGGAAATGAATTTGTTCGAGTTTATCTTTTAAAATATGAAAAAGAGATTCGATTAAATCGGAATGAAATTCTCCAAATAATTGAATATTCTACTCAGGAGATCGAAGAATTAATTAGAACACAACCAAAGACTGTTTCAGGATCGTTTTTGCACTTATTCCCCTATGTTAAGAAGGGAATTGAATTAAATAAAAGTAGTTTGCCCTGAATTTGGATCTTGGATCTCGGATAACCCGGTTATGTTCCACCCTTTTGAGGTAAGCATTCGACCTTGAGATGTGCGTTTGAGGTAGCCCTCTTGGATTAAAAAAGGTTCGTGAACCTCTTCCAGAGTATGCTCTTCTTCTCCTACGGCAACTGCTACAGTTCCTAATCCTACCGGGCCACCTTTATAGTTTTCTGCGATAATGCGAAGAATTCGTTTATCCATTTCGTCTAATCCCCGGCTATCTATTTCAAGTAACTCAAGTGCTTCATTGGCAATTTCTCTCGAAATTTTACCATTGGCTCTTTGCTGAGCAAAATCTCGTGCAAAGTGAATTAGATTATTGGCGATCCTAGGAGTGCCTCTTGCCCGTCCGGCTATTTCCTCGGCACCTGCTTGATTGATTTCACAATCCAATAAATTACAACTTCTCAGTACGATTTTAGTCAAATCATCTCGATTATAATAATCCAGTCGTGTCTGAAGGGTAAACCTACTTCTCATCGGAGATGTCAGCAATCCCACTCGAGTAGTAGCACCGACAAGGGTAAACCTGGGGATATCAAGACGAACACTTCGAGCATTAGGCCCTTGGTCTATCATTATGTCTATTCGGTAGTCTTCCATTGCAGAATAAAGGTATTCTTCCACAGTTTTAGGAATCCTATGAATTTCATCAATAAAGAGAAGGTCTCCCTCTTGCAGATTGGTCAGTAAGCCTGCCAAGTCACCTGGCTTATCAATTACGGGGCCGGAGGTAACTCGAACCTCCCGATTCATTTCTCGACCGATAATATGGGCCAGAGTCGTTTTCCCTAATCCCGGAGGACCGCATAACAGAATATGCTTTAGGGGTTCTTCACGAGTACATGCTGCCCCCACCATAACCTCTAGGCGCTCCAATGTTTTCTTTTGCCCAGTGAAGTCAGCAAATGAGGGGGGGCGTAAAGCAGCATCTATCTCATTGGATGGCGGTATGGATTGATCCATAAAATCTTTCCCTTTTAATTGTTCTTCATTCATTCGATTAAGATCTATTAGAAAGTAGAGAAGGACTTTGGAAGTTTTGATTCTGGAATTCTTTCCACGATCCCCCCTAGGGCTTGGAGTTTTTTTTCAAAGGCATCATACCCTCGATCGAGATGATAAATTCTTTGCACCCAAGTTTCTCCTTCTGCGGCCAGGCCTGCCAAAATCAACGCTGCGCTTGCCCTTAAGTCAGAAGCCATTACTGGAGCTCCTGTTAACTTGCTTTTACCTTTTACTATTGAACTGGATCCCTCCATCGCAATATCTGCCCCCATTCTCATGAGTTCAGGGACATGCATGAATCGACTCGGGTAGACTCGTTCGGTGAGAATACTAATTCCCTTCGCTTTACAAGCCAGAGCGCAGGACTGAGCCTGTAAATCAGTGGGGAATCCAGGGTAGGGCAGGGTGATAATTTCGAGAGAATTAAGTTCACTCCCAATTAATCCAACCCTCATTTGTTTAGAGGAAAGTGCTTCGATCATTACTCCACTTTCCTGCATTACATTAATAAAGCTTCCCAGGTGTTCAGCTCTTGCATTGTTAAGAATAATTTCACCTTCAGTAATTGCAGCCGCGATTGCATAGGTTGCTGCTTCAATCCTATCTGGCATTACCTCATGAGTACAGCCATTCAATTTTGATACACCTTCAATTTCTAGAATATGCGACCCAGTACCGTTAATTTTGGCACCCATCTTAATAAGCATTTTACACAAATCGATGATCTCTGGTTCACAAGCTGAACTCTCAATTTTGGTAACACCTGGAGCTAATACAGCTGCCATAATGGCATTAGTGGTTCCGGTGACTGTACTGCCATGTCTTCCTCCTAGAAAAATTTTGCTCCCTTTTAAGTTTTTTCCGTCTACTTTTACAATCCCTTTTTCCAGTTCTATCGTAGCGCCTAGACATTCCAAAGCTTTAATATGTAGATCGATAGGTCTTTGCCCAATAACACAACCCCCAGGCATAGGAATTTCTGCCATTCTTAATCGACCGACCAAGGGACCGAGCAAGCAAATAGAGGCCCGCATCTTTCTGACTAATTCATAGGGGGCTCTATGTGCAATATTTCTAGGATTAATTTTCCAAGTAGTCCGATCTATGCGCTCCACCTGCGCACCAAGCTCAGAAAGAATTTCGGCCATAAATTGAACATCACTTAAATCAGGGACATTTTTTAAAGTACTAGTCTCTGGACTAAGTAAAGTCGCAGCAAACTCTGGCAAAGCAGCATTTTTTGACCCGCTTATATTTACTGTCCCGTTAAGTGGTGGACCTCCACAAATTCTAAAAACTTCCACTTCTTAAATAAAGTGAAGGAGTGAAATTAATTGCTCAAGCATTAACCCCCAAAAAGTTTAGAAATAAAACCACCGAGCCCCGATTTTTTTGGAACTTTTTCTTCCTTCTTATTTAATTTCGGTTCATTTCTGGTGTCGTTCCTTTTACTATCGGAATGATTCTTGTTTTTTCGTCTTCTAGGTTTCCTATTTTGAGGGTCGGAGGGATTCCTCTCTTGGTTTCCTCTCTTGGGTCTGTCTTCGTTATTAGGGCGTCTTTTTTCTTTATTTTGTGAGTCTCCCTCGTGCCTTCTCGAATCTCGATTGGGATTTCTCGGTCTCTGGGAGCGGTTACGCTCTTCACGATTTTCATTAGAACCTTGATGATCTGATCTTCCTTTTCTATGACCTTGGTTTCCACGCTCACGGTTTGTCGGAGGTTTTGCATTGGAAAGGTCGTCTTGGAGCTTCTTCGAGCTCGGAGTTATTTCACCAAAAGGTTCTTTACTTTTTTGGCTTTGGGAAGAAGTTTCCAAAGGTTTTTCAGAGGAGCGATACCATCTTGAACGAAGTCTTGATTTCATAAATATTTTGTTAAGGTAATTTAATAAGTTGCTACAAATAGAATTTTTGAATGAGCAAGTTTTATGCATTGGAAGAGTACACTTTTTACTAGTTGAGAAGTTACCCTAAAGTTCATTAGAAATTCGAAATGTTACCTTACACTAGGAAGGTAATGATGTGCCACACAAAAAAACGAAAACCACTTGCTAATTTGTTGGAGTTATCTTCTTATACGAACTCATATGGACAAACTTGAAAACATCTTCGAATTGCAAGAGCAACTAAACAGTAGGATCGGTGTAAACATGAACGAAATGAACGATGAGGATCGAGCAACATGGATCCTTAATTATGTTCGTGCGATGCAGCAAGAACTTGCCGAACTAACAGATTCTGTTCCTTGGAAGTGGTGGGCAAAATATCAGGAATTTGATAAACAAAATGCGAAAGTTGAAATAGTCGATTTATTTCATTTCCTTATTTCATTAGCCCAAGTTATGGGAATGTCTGCCGAAGACGTGCATGAAGCATACTTGAAAAAGAATAAAGTGAATCATAACCGACAAGAATCAGGTTATTCCACCAAAGATGAAAATGATTCAAGGCATATCTAATTGCCTTGAATAAAACTTAGTTGCTTAGAGAAGCAAGCAAAGCTGCACAACGAGATTTTTTTCTGGCAATCTTGTTCGCATGAACAAGAGAAGTCTTTCTTGCCTTTTCTAGTGCGGATATAAAAGCTGAGGACGCTTCTTTCGCAACTGTTGAGTCTTTGCTTTCCATAGCTGTTAAAAACTTTTTCTCTAAGGTTTTTAATCTGCTTATAACCATACGGTTTTGCAGGTAGCGTGCTCGATTTTTGCGAATGTTTTTTATTGCTGACTTTGTATTGGCCATGAGGGTTTAGTATTCTCTTTATTTTTCAGTTCTCGTCAATTAGAAAAAGAATTCGGGAAGCTGTAAGCCAGATTCTGTTTTTAACCGAAGTTAGGTTGTCATTCATTTATCTATCAATTTGCATTGATCCTTCTTGTGTGAAGGTGCGGTGTACCCGAAACCATAGAGCGGGCAACTCCGTTTCCTATTTCACCTTGCATCGAATTGGGTTTACATTGCCCACTTAGTTGCCCTCGTGGCGGTGAGCTCTTACCCCACCTTTTCACCCTTACCTTGCGAACAAGGCGGTTTATTTTCTGCTGCACTAGCCGTGAACTTATCTTAACATAAGCCCCCCCCGCTTTCACGGGGAATTCTGCCCTGCGATGTCCGGACTTTCCTCTATTTATACAAAAGTAAAAACAGCGAATGACCGCTTCCCGAAATTTAAATAAAAGTATTTTGTGTGGATTCAAATCTGATGTTTTAACGTTCGCAATAAACAATCCTACCACATTGATCGCAATGGGTAAGCTTTTGGTCGACTAGAACGGAAGAGACAATGTCATTTGAAACCCGTAAATTACAACCGGTACATTTTTGTTCCTCCAGGGGTGCAATGTAGGGCGGTCGGGATACTACTTTTTTAGTACGATCATAGCCCTTTAATAGAATTTCTTCGGTATCAGATCTTGCATCTTCAAGTTCTGAGGCTAATTGCTCGGTTTCAATTTGTAATTCTTCCTGCCTTTTAATGAGTCCAAGTTTTTCGATTTCAAGCGACTCCACCTTCTCGGTGATTTTGCTTTTTGCGATTTCTGCTGTCTCTTTGGCACCATCAATCTTTACGAGCACCTCAATTTGCAAATCTTCTTTGGATGACTGTTGCTCAAGCAAATTGGTAATTTCTTTTTCTAAAGCTTGATATTCTTCATTTTTTTTAACCTCTAACTGTTTGTTCTTGTTCCGGCTAATTTGGTCAGTAATAGAATTAATTTCTTTCTCA
>JABGUO010000311.1 GCA_018646565.1 Opitutia bacterium
CAGGCAGATGAGCAAAAAGTGTTAAAGAAATATCATTCATCCAAAACCAAAAAGAAAAAATCAAAATGATGACTAAAATTTGTTCACTACTTGTATTCTTCTTCTTAATCCTCTCCGTTGGTGCAAAAAAGAAACCTAATTTTCTTTTCATCATTGTGGATGATCAGTCCCCGCTTGATTTGAGGATATATAATTCCTTATCAACTCTTGATACGCCAAATATCGAACGGTTGGCAAAGGAGGGAATGGTTTTTGATCGTGCCTTTCATATGGGTGCATGGGTGGGTGGAGTTTGTACGCCTTCTCGCCATATGGTGATGTCCGGGCGGACAGTGTGGCATATTCCTGATAAACCCGGTCGGGTAATGAATCCCCATGTGAATGATCCAAAGAGAGTGCCTCCCGATTTGGTACAATATAGTTTACCTGCGGTTTTTAATGCTGCGGGATACGATACGATGCGTACCTGTAAAAATGGGAACAATTATGAAGCTGCCAATAAACTTTTCACTGTTCGTCACGATGGTACTCGTCGAGGGGGAACGGACGAAAAGGGAAGTCACTGGCATGGAGAACAGGTCATGAATTACCTTAGTGACCGTGAGCAATCCATGGATACGGATCCGTTTCTAATTTATTACGGATTCAGCCACCCGCATGATGTTCGAGATGGTAAACCGGAATTACTTAAGAAATATGGAGCCACCAATCATACGGATCGCAATCGACTTCCCTCCGCACATCCGAAGCAGCCAAGGCTTCCAGTTAATTGGTTGCCGGCTCATCCATTTGATCATGGGCATACATCCGTTCGGGATGAGGTGGCGGTGAAGGGGGTTTGGCAGAACCGGGACGAAGTGACCATTCGTAATGAAATGGGTCGTGAATATGCCTGCAGTGAAAATATTGATATTCAGATAGGCAGAGTGCTGGATAAACTCGAGGAGATGGGAGAGTTGAAAAATACTTACATCATTTACACAGCGGATCATGGAATGGCTATTGGTCGGCATGGTCTGCAGGGAAAGCAAAACCTGTACGATCACACCTGGCGGGTGCCCTTTATTGTCAAGGGACCTGGGATCAAGTCGGGGAGTCGGGTGCCTGGTAATATTTACCTTTTGGATGTGCTTGCCAGCCTTTGTGACCTGGCAAATATTGAAGTGCCTGCCACATCCGAGGGCTTAACTTTTATGCCTATATTGATGGGTAAGAAGGATCAGGTAAGAGAGACTGTTTATGGGGTTTATTGTGGAGGGGGACGTCCGGGGATGCGTAGCGTTCAAAGGGGAGATTGGAAGTTGATCAAATACGAGACCTCCAAAACCGGAGAAAAATATACACAGCTTTTTAATCTGAAGGAGAATCCCCTGGAATTTATTAATGAACATCATAATCCCGATGTTATTGCATCGATTGGAGTAAAGCCGAAGAAGTATCAGGTCAATTTAGCTTATGCTTCAAAGCATTCCTCTGAATTAAAAGAGATGGAAGCCTTACTATTGAAACAAATGAGGGAGCATGATGATCCTTATCGTTTTTGGAATCAGCCAAGTGATGGGTTGGCGGAACCAGTACTTAATGAAAAAATCGCTAAACCTGCTAAAAAAAGAAAGAAGTAGAAACTTTCTTCCATAATTCCTGAAATCCCAAAACTTTCTATCTAAACCATTAAAATGAAAAAATTAACACTCATTACTCTATCTTTCTCGCTCTCCTGCTTTTTCCATGTAGTGACTCTGGCAAATGATAATCCATTGAAAGTTTTTATTCTTTGCGGACAGTCCAATATGGAAGGACATGCCAAGATCAGTACTTTTGAAGCGATGAAGATGGATCCGGTTACCAAGCCGATTTATAAGCAAATGGTGGATTCAACGGGGAACCCGATTACCTGTGAGAAGGTATGGATTTCCTATTTCACAGGTGGGCGAGACAACATGGGGGAGGGATATGGTAATCTTACTGCCGGCTATGGTTCGCGAAGAGTAGCATCTGAAATCGGAGAAAAAATCGGTCCTGAATTTACATTTGGAATCTATGCCCAGAAAGCATTGAAAGAGCCGATATTAATTATCAAAACGGCATGGGGAGGAAAATCGATTCATACTGATTTTCGCCCTCCCTCAGCCGGACCCTATGTCTTCAATGAAAATGAACTGGAAAACTTTAAGCGACGCGGAAAGGACATCAAAGAAGTAAAAGCTGAAAAGGCGGAGCAAACCGGGAGATTTTATGGTTTGATGATGGACCATGTGAAGAAGGTGCTTGCTGATATTAAAAGAGTTTATCCGGGTTACAACGCGAAGGATGGATATGAACTTGCCGGCTTTGCCTGGTTTCAGGGGTGGAATGATATGGTAGCGAGTGGAACATATCCGAACCGGGATAAGCCAGGTGGATATGATGCCTACACTGATTGCTTGGCTCATTTCATAAGGGATGTCAGAAAGGGTCTTAACGCACCGAAGATGAAATTTGTAATCGGGGTAATGGGAGTGGGTGGACCTCTGGAAAAATATGCCAGTCCGCGGTATGTTCCGATTCATGGTGCGTTCCGGGAGGCAATGGTTGCTCCTGCGTCGATGCCGGAGTTTAAGGGGAATGTGTTTGCGGTGAGAACGGCCAAGTTTTGGGATATGCGTTTGAAGGAGCTTGAAGACAATCAGGAAAGGGTTAAGCAAATGGCCGGGTTTCTTAAAAATAAGCACAGGGATCACGCAAACCGCGACGGTTCGATGACTGCTCAGGAGCAAAAAGAGTATATCGAGAAATATCGTAAAGAATTAATCAGTGAAAAAGAGGATGCTTATGCGAGGATAGCAAGATCGAATGGCGGGTATCATTATTATGGAAGTGCTAAAACCATGGCACAGATCGGTAAGGCCTTTGCGGAAGCTTTAGTGAGTACGGATTAGAGCTTGGTGTTTTTTTTTTGAATCGTATGAAGGTGCAATTTATTGACTCGCATACCGGGGGTGAACCCACCCGGGTAATTATTACTGGAGGCCCTAATTTGGGAACGGAAGGGCTTGCTCAGAGAATGGAG
>JABGUO010000036.1 GCA_018646565.1 Opitutia bacterium
AGGTACAATCATCGGAGAAGATATTCGACATTTATTAATGCATGCTGATTCTTCTCAGAATATCTTTCCTGAAACTGAACTCCTACTCTTTGCAGCCAGTCGAGCACAATTGGTTCGTGAGCTCATATTACCTGCAGTTACTGATGGTAAAATCGTTTTATGCGACCGTTTTTTAGATTCCACAACTGTTTACCAAGGAGTAGCACGACAAATTGCCGATGATCCGGTAACTCAAATCAATTCATTTGCGGTGGGAGATGTAGTTCCCGACCTTACCGTAATTCTCGATATTCCTGCCGAAGTCGGTTTGGAAAGAATTAAGCATCGAATTTCTGATATGCCTGACCGAATGGAACAGGAAAATGTTGAATTTTATGGAAAAGTCAGGGAGGGATACCTTCACCTTGCACGTAATCTTCCTGAACGATTTTTCGTCGTCGACGGAGAGGGTGAGCCTGAGGAAATTGAAATTCTAATTTGGAACGAAATCCATTCTCGTTTTTTCAACGAAGACTAAACTCATTTCTCAATGCTGAGTGCAGCAAATCAAAAAACCGAGAAGTTAAAGACTGAGTTCGAATCCGATGCTCTGCATCACGCTTTGATTTTCCAAGGCGAAAACCTTCAAGTTGTTGACGATCAAGCAATTCTGTTAATCCGTGCGATCCTCGGAATGAATGAGGAACAATTTGAGCACCCAGATCTCTTTCATTTGCGCCCGAGTGGGAAAATGAGAATTATTACCGCCGATAACACAAGATCGCTAATTTCAGAATTGAATCGTACCTCGAATCAAGGCGGCTGTAAGGTAGCTCTGATCCATGAAGCCGACCGGATGCGCAAAGAAGCCGCCAATGCATTCCTTAAAACCCTCGAAGAACCTCCAGCAGGCACATACATTGTACTTGCTACGACTCGTCCATACTCCACGCTTCCCACCATTCGAAGCAGGTGCCTACAAGTCAGGCTCCCCTCTGAGAATAACGAAATCGAAAATCCGTTGTGGCAAGAATGGCTGTCCCTGTACGAAGCATGGGTTTTACAATTATTAGACCGCGAAAAACTAAAAAATGATCGGGTAACCCCAGTTTTTGCAGCCTACGGACTGGTGGAAAGGCTAGTCACGATAATTAAGCAAATTGCAGATGAGGAATGGAAAAAAAATTCAAAAAACCTTCCTGAGGGTGTCGAAGATAAAGAAAAAGATGCAATCGAAACATCCATTCGCAAGGGGATTCGGGCACAACTGATGAAAGCCATGATTGATCGATCGAGGACACTCGTAGTTCGCTCCGGACTACCACTTGAAAAAGTGGCAGGGAAACTAGTCAAAGTTGTTTATTTTGCAGAAAAAGTTTCGGGCCTTTTAGAAGTAAATTTAAAAGACGAAACTGCGTTTGAATACTTTTGGCTTTCCTCCCTCCGGGCATGGAGTGCTAAGTAAAAAGTTTATGAAAAGTATCTTTGAAAAAATTATCGATCGAGAAATTCCTTCTGATATTCTACATGAAGATAGTATCTGTATTGCGATTCGGGATATTGACCCCCAAGCCCCCACCCACATTTTAATTATCCCCAAAAGAAAAATTACCCGAATTTCTCAGACTGAAGAATCAGATGAAAAAACTTTGGGCCACTTGCTCCTTACCGCTCGAAAATTAGCTCAAACTCAAAACCTTGAAGCAGGATTTCGGATTGTAATTAACAATGGCTCCGAAGGCGGGGAAAGCGTTCCCCACTTGCATGTTCACCTACTCGGAGGAAGACAAATGAAGTGGCCCCCCGGTTGAAATGAGAAACATCATGATCCATTTTTTAATACTCCTAGTCATCGGACTCGTTTCGTATGGTCGCTTATCAGGCGATGAAATCATTACCAAAAACGGTTCCCGTCTCCTGGGAGAACTCTTATTGCTTGAAGATGGAAACCTGACCTTACAAACTGATTTTGCCGGAAAAATTAGGATTCCAACAAACGAAATCAAATCGATATCCACCGACAACGAAATCTCAGTTCGTCTCGAGGACAATCGTACATTTGAGAGTAAAATTCTTTTAAGTGATGACTCCAAAATTCTCATCCAAGAAAACCAACTAACCCCCACCTTTGATGAAGTTCGCCATCTCTGGCCCAGTTCGAAAGAGGACCCACTTTTGGTGGAAATGCAAGAA